>JAZGAY010000196.1:0-5157 GCA_036475985.1 Candidatus Brocadiales bacterium | reverse complement strand
TCGGTCATATCTTGTTCCCCGTATCTGTCTCAATGTAAAATTATGTGTTTTATACGCAATTATTTATTCCTCTCGAGTGGCAGGATATGTACGGTCGGTTCTTCGGCAGGAGGGGAGGGATAAAGGTTTTGCGTTCTGTATTCTACGTTCTACGTGCTACGTTCTACGTGCTACGTTTTATGCCCCGCTCAATAACCCCCCCGGTGATTACCTAATCTGATCCGCGGGTGGTGCCAGTTTGTTAAACAGCTCTATTTCCCTCTTCGCATCCTCAACCCTGCCCAGCCTGCCGTATGCGGCGGCCAATCTCCAGTGGGACCACGGGTTCTCTGGCTGCAGCTTTATAAGCGCCTCCCATAGGGGGACCACGTCTTCGTATCTGTTCCGGTTAAAATAGAACGCACCAAGATTGTAATAACCATCTACGTGCTCCGGGCTGACCTCTATGGCCTTTTTCCACTGCGCCGCGGCCTCTTCTTCTTTACCGGTCTCCTCCAGCAGGATGCCAAGGTTGTTGTACGCCTCGGCGTATTTTGGATCGAGCTCAATGGCCTTTCTGTACTCCTCCATTGCCTTATTGCCATAGCCCGTATTGGCGTAAATAATCCCTATATTATAATGGGCCTGCGCATGGTTGGGGTCTATCTCCAGCGCCTTTTCAAGGGCCTTCTGCGCGCGGTCCATACGCGCCCCTCTCATAAGGGCTACGGCCTTGTTGTTATATGCCTCAGCATAGTTCGGGTCAATCTCGATGGCCTTTTCGTACATCGTAATGGCCTCGTTCGGCTTGTCCATCGTGTCATAAACCACTCCAATGTTGTTATAGACCTGAACGTTTGTCGGATCGATTTCGAGACATCTGGTGTATGCCTCTATGGCCTCTTCCCACATCTTGTTCCTGCTGTAGGCCTGGCCAAGCCTCCGGTGGTATTCTGAATTGGGGGGATCCTTTTCAACCGCCTTTCCAAATTGCGTTATTGCCTCGTCATACTTCTTTTCCTTCATCAACTCGAGACCGACACGAAAATTCTCTTCCGCACCCACCTCGGCACGGCAGGGCCGCTCTACCAGCAAAACAAGGGATACAACGAACGTCAGCAGGATAAAAATGTTTTTCCTTTTCATGTCCTCAATCTCTCCAGGCGCACATTCACCGGCATCTCAAAAGACAGGTCTTGCTAATCCAGCTCCTTTACGACAAACATGCCCTCTGGCGGGTCAAACAAGATGGTCTTTATCCTTTCGTGCCACAGTTCACCGAACTCCTTCTGTTCTGCGTCAGTGGCCTTTCCGCTTATGGCCTTTGGCATAAGCTGTCCCATCTTGGGGTTGCCGCCCAGCATGTAGTTTGAATACGTTATCTCTATCTTCTTACCCGTATCCGTCCGCGTAAACTCTACAGAGCATATGGCGTCCGACGGGGGGGCATCATTCGGGTCGAAGCTCAGCAGGTTCTTTCTATTATACTTGCCGCCGCCAAGCCCGCCGAATCCGCTCTCCGGCGCCGCACCGGTAATCATACTGATTACCTGGGATATCGGGCCGTTTACCTTATCCTCAACGCCGCCCTTGAACCTGACCGTTATCTCGCCCCTGACCGGGTTTTTATCGGGATAAAGTTTTTTAAGCGCAATCTGCGTCATCTTGTAAGTGCCGGAGATGGCAGGGCAGGAATGACCCGCCGTCTTCACTGCGTCACCGTATGTATATACCAGCGGTTCGCCTTTATCAATGGCCCCGAGCACTACCGCAAGGGGGTCTTCCAGTTTTATGGGCTCGACTTGATCAAAAAAATCCTTATTAAACTTTGTGGTTTCAACGGCCATCAAAACTCCTCCCAGGTGCCACGTAGAAGTGATTATTACAATGAGACTTAAAACAAGCTTTCCCAATATACTCTGCAGCGTCAACATCCGGCAAGAAATCCTTTCGTCACAGAAACACAGGTCCGAGGCAGGGTGTAGTAATCTTGGACGATTCTAACACGGGCGGGATGTTTGGTCAAGGAAAGGTTGTTATCACACCGTGTCTCACTCAGTAGGGGAATGCGAAAGGAACCTCCGTCACAATGCCGCGCGAGAACTCCCTAAGTCCATTTCACCGAGTACATGGCGTCGGATTCTTTTTTCTCGCCTTCCAGCTCTCCGAACTCGCGCTCGGAACCGAGCTTTAACAGATCATATTTGCCTTCACACAACTTGACGATGCTGCTGTCCTCTCTGCTGACCATCTTGAGGAACTTGGGCAGGAAATCTTCCTGGACGACGTCTATGTTATATGTGCCGTCGAGCGTCTCCGTCTTAACCCGTTTGCGGAACGTCAGGTGCTCTTTTTCCGATACGTTATAGCCCTTCCCCTTTATGCGGCATTCAAACACCAGCCCCGAAAACAACAATATCGGACAAACAATCCTGAGGCGCACGGCATCGCCCGCAACCTTGTCAAGCACGTCACGCCCTCTTATCTCAGACGTAAAATGGGCTGCGGCATCCAGCAGGTTCTCTATGGTCTGGAACTGGTTCTCGTGCGAGACGCACCAGTCCAGTTTGTTCTTGCTCCCCTTGGCGTCATCTGCCCCCTGCTTTAACTCGCAGAACTGGCGTGCGGCCCACTTCGCCTTGTAGCTGTGATGGAACTGTCTAAGATTAAAATACTCCTCTACCGGCACAACCACCTCCTTGCGAACCCCCTTTGAGATACCGGTTGGATAACCCGCCAGTCCCGTTCCGGAGGACACCTCGGCGGGAGAACCCTCCTGGGTAAAAAAGACCATGGGTGACGAATTGTTCTCGCACTTGATTACCAGGACGGTCTCGAATATGTCCGAGGTCTTGTCTTTCGACAGAGGGGTTGACTTTATGGCGTGGACGTCTATCTCTTTAGATTTGCCCGTTTCGTCTTCGTTATACTGCTTATTTGGAGTGGCCCGGAACCCAAGGTCCTCGATTGTCGGACATATCCTCTGTCCAAGGAGACACGCAGAGCCTTCCAGGGCGTTCTTTATCTGATGTACGGTGGGCTTACGCAAGTCTTTGTCTCTTCTCTGTATCAAAATCAAACATGTCTAGTCTGAAGTCCGGCTTCAAAAATTCTTGACGCTATTATGCGCCTTTTCTCCGAAATTGCAACATTAAATGTATCTCTTGACCTGACATACCCTTACGAAGACAACCCGCGCAGCAGGTCATCCATTGACGAGTGGGTTGTGGGATAGTCTAACACAGGACGCTTGATGACTACCAGTGGGGTGTCTGTCTCCAGACAGGCGTCTATCTTTTCCTGCATCTTCGCCTCTCTGCCGCCGTCCTTTGTGACAACTACGTCTATGTTGAAATCGCGAATATTCTCCAGGTTAAATTTCTTGGAGAACGGGCCCTGAACCGCCACGATGTTTTTCGACAAAATGCCCATTTCAATACACCTGGTTACATGTTCCGGCATGGGGAGGATGCGCACGATAATATCGTGCGTGCCGTCTTTTTGTAATGGGCTAAAATCCTTGATGCTGTTAAAGCCTGTGGTGAGGAGTATCCGCCTGCCGAGCCCCCCCGCAGCCGCCGCGGCCTCCCCTACGTCATCAACCTCATGTATAAGCGGTGACTCAGGCAGGGATGTAGCCTCCCTCTGGAACCTGATATATCTTATGCCCCTTTTCTCGCAGGCGCTGATGGCGGTGCGAGATGCGTCTGCGGCGTAGGGGTGCGTGGCATCAATAATGGTATCGATCCCGTTATTATCAATAAACTCCACCAGTGCATCCCCGTCCAGTCTGCCCTTTATGCACAGGTGGCCGAGGCCCATCTCCTCAAAAATCTCTTCACCGTAGGACGTTGCCACTGTGGTAAGGACGCTGGCCCCCGCCTCATGCAGCCTGCGGACTATTTCTCTCCCGTCGGCAGTACCCGCCATGACCAGAATCACAGCCTATAGCCCCGCTTTGTTACCATAAAGTTATCGAAAGTGAAGGTGGTGGAGTTGCCGATTATTATTACGGTGGTCATGTCTATGGGGAAGTTCAGCATGTCTTTAAGGGTGGTCACCGTGACCTCCTGACCCGGCCGGCCGGCGTCCCTCACAATGCCCACGGGCAGTGTTTCCTGCCGCTTCTCCAGGACTATCTCACGGGCCTTCTCAATCTGCCACGTCCTCTGCGAGCTCTTCGGATTATACAGTACAATCACATAGTCTCCCTCGGCAGCAAGCCTCAGTCTCTTTTCTATCACCTCCCACGGTGTCAGCAGGTCGCTCAGGCTGATGACGGCGTGGTCGTGCATAACGGGCGCGCCAAGGAGTGCAGAGGCGGCGCAGGAGGCCGGTACGCCGGGGATTATTTCAACGGAGATTTTGGGGTTCATACGCTCGGCAAGCTCGAGGACCAGTCCGGCCATGCCGTAGACCCCCGGGTCGCCGCTGCTCACTATAGAGACCACCTTGCCCTTGGCGGCCTCATTGAGCGCGGCCTCACACCTCTCCCGTTCCTCGCCCATACCGGAACTGAGCACGGGCTTGTCGCCTATCACGTCTTTTATGAGATTGAGGTAGGTCTTGTAACC
Source organism: Candidatus Brocadiales bacterium (assembly GCA_036475985.1). Lineage (GTDB taxonomy): Bacteria > Planctomycetota > Brocadiia > Brocadiales > Bathyanammoxibiaceae > Bathyanammoxibius. The sequence goes on along the minus strand of JAZGAY010000196.1, from coordinate 604 downwards.
GGCGATAACGTCGGAGGTCTTCAGGGCCTCAAGGGCCCGCGGGGTTATGTCGTCCCTTGAACCGGGACCTATCCCTACCACATTAAGTTTTCCCGGGCGATGGCCACTGTTACCCCCGGGGACTTCTGTTTCTTTAGTATTAATTCCGTCTTCCTCCCTGCCAGTAGTGCCGCCGGCTCACATACGCCCCAGACACCGATCTTTTCCCTGACGAACTCATATTTGCCGTATTCTCTACTGCACGCACTTATCTCCTCTTTCGAGATTACCTTTAACGGTATTCCCAGCCCGCGCACACCCTCTATAAGGCCCGGCACCCGCGCCCTTTCTTCTATGGTAGCCGCAAGCCGCACCCTTTCAAGCGGTAAGTGGCATAACCTGAGCCCTGCAAGTACGGCCTCTCTGACGGCCTCTGGCGACACGTCGGCCTTACAACCAAGCCCTATTATTATGTCCTTCTTCGCCTCGGTGCCCGTGGTTATGACTGCCTCGCCGTGGAGGGCATTGGCCACCTTGAGGGCAAGCTCGTTGGCGCCTCCCTCGTGACCCGACAGCACGCTAACCGCATACCGTCCGGAGTCGTCTACCGCCACCACCGCGGGGT
>JAZGAY010000195.1:0-9698 GCA_036475985.1 Candidatus Brocadiales bacterium | reverse complement strand
AAAAAAACCGCGCAGGTCAGTTTATAGGCCCGGAACTTTCTTCTACACCGTGTAGCCACCTCTTTCCCATCTCCATAAAAAAGGTACACCCAATTCTTGAAAAACTCCCACCACCGGACGAAGAATTGGGTATATCCGAGTAATCTCAGAATCGTTAGCCCCTAGACAATAAAGCCCTTGTTCGAAAATGGATTGACATGTGAGGGGTTATTAAATACACTGTTACAGTGATTGAGACTCATTTTCAAGTAAAGCTGCCTGTATGCTACGACTAAAGAAAAAAAAACCTGAACTTACGGCGGGCGGTCCCGCGTTAGCTCTCGTGGGCAACCCAAATGTGGGCAAAAGTGTACTTTTTGGCCTCCTCACCGGAAAGTATGTAATAGTGTCAAATTACCCGGGCACCACGGTTACGGTCTCCAAGGGGAAATGTAAACGCCTGGGTGGAGGTGTAGAGGTAGTTGACACACCCGGTGTTAACAGCCTCATCCCCCAATCGGAAGACGAGAAGGTCGCCCGCGACATACTCCTCGAGGGGGAGAAGAAGGTAATATTGGTAATAGACTCCAAGAACCTCCGCAGGGGCCTTATCCTTGCCACACAGTTAGCGGAGATGGAACTACCTGTAGTGCTGGCCCTGAACATGTGGGACGAATGTCTGGAGCGTGGCATCGAGATTGACACCCGAAAGCTCCAAGGTCTGCTGAGCGTAAAGGTGGTCAGGACCGTTGCCACGGAGAAACGCGGGATAGAGGACTTATTAAGCTCGATACCCGGTGCAAACAGGCTTACTCTTAGGATCGACTATGGACAACAGATAGAGGACGCAATCAGCAAGGTAGAGAGGTTCATACCGGAGCGCTATCCCAGGAGGGCCATCTCATTGATGCTGCTTGCAGGTGACATTAGTCTTGAGAAGAGGTTGAAGAAGGAAATCGGCAAGGAGAATGTAGTGGAGGTAAGCGGGATAAGAGAGGCGTTGCAGAGCAGGTATGCAGAGCCCCTAAGCTACATAATAAGCAAGAAGCGAGGTGCCTTTGTTGATGAACTTGTAGGGAAAGTGGTAAGACCACCCGTAAAGAGGGCTGAGTCAAGCCCTTTCTTACGCACTTTGTTTTTCTTCTTCCTGATGCCGCTATTATCCTTTGCGATGGGCTATAAGGTGATGGGCCTGCTTCTCTTCCCTGTTCTTAAACAGTTTCCAACGCCGTATTTTTTGGCCCTGGGTCTGAACCTTGCCGGTGGTGCGGCCGCATGCATATTGATAAGCATGCATCTCTTCAGGAAGGAATTTGGCACAAGGAGGACAATCTCCGAAGTCCTTGGGAACCTGACCATGCACCCGGTAGCCGCTTACCCGATACTCATCGTCATCTTGTGGTTGGTGTACAAGGTGGTAGCGGAGTTTGGTGCGGGCACGAGCGTAGATTTTTTTGAGAACAAGATATTTGGACAGGCGGGAGAACCCTCCGGGGGGTTCTACCTGTGGGTGGGCGTGCCGTTTACGGGCATCGAGTACACCTTCGCCCACGTACCGTTCCAGGGCATAAATTACTATCTGGGGACGTTGGCGCAGACGGTTATGAGCCCCGACAACATCGTATACAGACTTTTTCTCGGTAGCAAGGCAGGCATTATTCAGGTGGGGCTTACCTACTCTGTAGCGATAGTCCTGCCGATAGTCTCGTTCTTCTTTCTGGCGTTTGGACTGATGGAGGATAGCGGCTACCTTCCCCGTCTGGCAGTGATGCTCGACAGATTATTTAAAAAGATAGGCCTGACGGGTAAGGCCGTATTGCCGATGGTCATCGGCCTTGGCTGTGTGACTATGGCGACGCTGACTACCAGGGTAATGGAGAAGAGGAAAGAGAGACTGATAACCATACTGCTTCTGGCCTTTGCAATACCCTGCTCGGCGCAACTGAGTGTCATCGCATTCATCCTGGGAAGCATTTCGGGCCTGTATTTTGCCATCTACGTATTTGTCATCGGCACGCAACTGCTTCTGGTCGGTTTCGTGGCCTCGAAGGTCCTGCCCGGCGGGCGTTCAGACTTTATAATCGAAATACCCCCTTTCCGGGTTCCCAAATTGCTCAACATATGTGTAAAGACGCTGTACAGGGTAAAGTGGTTCTTAAAGGAGGCCGTCCCTCTCTTTATATATGGTACGTTTGCGCTCTTCGTCGCGATGGAGGTGGGTGTCCTCAAGTACCTCGAGGCCGGCGGAGGCCACGTAGTGGGCCTTCTTGATCTGCCCAAGAGTACCTCCGAGGGCTTTATACTGGGCTTCCTGAGAAGGGATTTTGGGGCGGTAAGTATTTTTAAAGCGCTGGAGGGCGAGGGTGGTCCATCAACTATAGACCCCATACAACTCCTTGTGGCCCTTGTGGTCATCACACTTTTTGTTCCCTGCATAGCCAGTTTTTTTGTTATCATAAAGGAGATAGGAATCGCCCGCGCGATGTTGATAATGGCCTTTATAATACCATACGCATTTCTGGTCGGCGGCGTGCTCAACCAGATACTGCGCGCCATATAAGGAGTGTCTGGCATATATGGACCAACAAAGAATAGACGAGGTACTGGAGCACATATGGACACACGACGAGGAGTCTCAGAGGCGTGTGGACAAGGAGCTTGTTGCCCGGTGGATAGACCCCGGATCGGTGGAGAAGACCCTTGCCGATATGGAACACAGGAATCTCGTCAGCACAAAGAACTCTTATATCAGACTGAGTAACCTCGGGAGGAAGGCGGCGGAACTGATTATCAGGCGCCACCGCCTGGCCGAAAGGCTGCTCAAGGACGTGCTGGAAGTCGGACATGAGGAGATGGACTCAACGGCCTGCGTATTTGAGCACTACCTTTCGGAAGAGGTCACCACCAGTATCTGCACACTGCTCGGACACCCCGTCAGGTGCCCGCACGGAAAGCTAATCCCGCCGGGCAAATGCTGCCGCCAGAAGGAAAAAAGGGCGCTTCGCCCGTTGGTACAACCGCTCACCGATTTGTCCCCCGGCGAAGAAGGTAAGGTGGCGTACATCACCACACGCCATCACGAAAGACTCGACAAGCTCTCCTCTCTGGGCCTCCTGCCCGGGACGAGTGTCAGGGTGCATCAGAAACAGCCCACAATAGTGATATTTATGGGTGAGACGCAACTCGCCATCGACGCGGATACCGCCAGAGACGTCTACGTAAGACGCGCGTGACGGCATACAAAATATACCCCGCCAGTTCCGCGTAAGGGCTTCTGGTTAGGTAGGTTATGGTGGCCAGAGACTCCCCCTATGCACTTTAGCCCTTCCCTTTAACCTTATTTCTTGACATGCGTTCCCGAATATGTTAACCTTTTCCCTCCACGGGGTGGCCTACCTTTAGGATGGAATCGTTTCAATATGAAAATCCACAGGTTTTTTGTCCACCTATCCTGGGCCATCATCAGCATAGCCTTATTTTTTCACCTCGATAGTCAAGGCACAGACAATCTGCTCTATGCAGAATCCTCCGTCGGCAAGAGCGCCGGTAGTAGTCGCGTAGAAGAAATCAGACGCGAAAACATTATCTTCAAGGCAGAGTCTCAAAAGACAAAGGCAAAGCGCGCTCACCCTTCCGGAATGCGCCGTCACCAGCGGCAGACCATAAGACCTCGCATCTCGCCTACCACCACGGGAACTATTGTATCAGTACCCGGACACCGTGCGGTTGAGGGGAGGTCCCTGGCCCGTGTCTCCACAAAGAGGCAGGGTTCCAAACCCGCAAGGCGCGTAGTCGGAAGTGAATCACTGCAGGAAACAATCGATGACGCATACGAATGCCTCTTAAGGGGCAAGAAGGCCGAGGCGCGAAAGCTCTATACGAAGGCCCTGTTTATGGAGACGTCGAGAGAGAGACGGGAGATAATAAAAAAGCACCTCGATGCACTCAACAAGGAACTCCTCTTCTCGCTGGGCCCGGGGCCCGGTTCCGTGCTGTATGAGGTAAAGGCCGGAGATAACCTCACAAAGATTGCCAAGAAATTTAAGACAACGCCGGGACTCATTATGAAGATAAACAGGAAGAAGGATTCCCGGATTCGTGTCAAAGAGCCCCTGAAGATCCTGACAGGCACACCCAGTATAGTGGTGAGCAAGAAAGACTTTACGCTTACACTGCTTATTGACGGTTGCTACGTAAGGGAGTACTATATCGGGACTGGTAAGGACAACAGTACCCCCGAAGGGACTTTTGTTGTCAGTACCAGACTCAAAAATCCCGTGTGGTATTCACCCGAAGGAGTCTATCCCTTCGGGCATCCGAAGAACGTCCTGGGGACTCGCTGGTTGGGATTTAAGAACGAACCTGGAATCGTAGGTTATGGCATCCACGGTACCACAAAGCCCGAGAGCATAGGCACGGAGTCCTCCAATGGATGTATAAGGTTGCGGAATGAGGACGTTGAAGAACTCTACGATTTTGTGACCCCCAATACAAGGGTGGTTATCAGGAGTTAGTACCTTGGCCGCACGACTGCCAGAAGATTTTAGCCGCTAACCGCTAGCCGGAGAGGACGGGTGCGCTATGTACTGCAAGGAACCGCTGGAAAAATACCTGAATGACGCTGCTGCAGGCACGTCCACACCCGGGGGCGGAAGTGTGTCCGCCCTGGCCGGTGCGCTGGGTACTACCATGGCCAATATGTCGATTAACATGACCGTTGGAAGGCCCAAGTTCCAGGCCGTCGAGGGGATGCTGAAGGAAAAGGGCAAAAGGTTCGAGGATGCCAGGACGGAACTCATGGACCTCGTACACAAAGACATGGAGGCGTACCAGGGGGTGATGGACGCCTACAAACTGCCGAAAGAGCAACCCGAGGAGAAGAAGAAACGTTCCGAGGCCATACAGGCGGCCATGAAGGGGGCCATGAACGTGCCTCTCCGGCTCATGAGACGCTGCCTGGCCATGCTGGAAGACCTGACCGAAATAGCCGATAAAGTGAACCCCAACCTGATTGGCGATGTCGCCGTAGCCGCCATCCTCGCACAGGCCGGACTGCGCGGTGGCAGGATAAACGTTTACGCCAACCTGGTGTACTTAAAGGACGAAGAGTTGTGTGAGACTACAGGGGACGAGGTCGCACAGACGGTCGAAAGGGCCGATGAGCTGTTTGATGCCGTCATGGGCAAGGTGGAAGGCGCGTTCTCTAAATAAAGACGGGGTGGATTCTTATGGAATGGAACATTGTCAGGAATACCAGGACGTGCGGCAAGTGCCAAAAAGCGCTTCAGGAAGAAGAGACCGTCTATTCCTGTCTGCTTCTCGACAGTAACGCCTTTACAAGGACGGATTTTTGTGAAGACTGCTGGAAGAACCCTTCGGGTATCCCGCAGTTTTTCTCATTCTGGAAGACGGCTGTACCCAGGAAGGATGCGCCCAAACGAAAGGTAATAGACAATGCTGCCATAATGAATCTCTTTCTGAGATTAGGGGAAAGCCAGGAGCATCACGACGAACCATGGGCGAAGAACATGCGGTACGTGCTGGCGCTCTTCCTCATGCGGAAGAAACTGCTAAAACTCGAGAAACACGGCAGAGACGACATGGGGGAGTTCATGGAACTCTACAGCCGGGAGGAGGACAAACTCTTTAAGATACACAACCCCAGGCTCGGTGACGAGGAGGCCGCGAGGCTTAACGATGAGATCCTGAAGCTCTTCGACCCGTCAACCGCCGGCCAGAGCCAGGTATTTGAGCTTACACAGGACCCTGCCTAGACCTAACCCTTTGCTGCCGGTTCTTCCTTTTTCTCCAATTTTTTTGCCGCCGTCTTTTTGGTCGTTTTCTTGGTGGTCCTCTTTGTCGTCTTCGCCACGGGTTTTGAAGCCTTTGCCGCCGGTTTTGAAGCCTTTGCCGGTTCCGGTTTGGGTGCCGTATTGTGGGTACAGGTTGGGCAGTCCGCCACTATACCGGCCTTCTTCTTGTCGCGAAGTTTCTTTCTGAACCCCTCAAGTCTCTCAAGCGGTGTATCTGGCAGCATCTCCAGCCTGAGGAGGTTCTTCCGCAGCATCCTCGTTATGCCGATACTGGGACACTGGGACTTGCGCATTCCAACCGGGCAGCAGCTAACCACCTTCTCCGGGTTTCTCGCCTTAAAAGCCATCTCTCAGGCCTCCATTCGTCAATAGATGTCGAAGTGCAATCGCAGATGCGAGGTCAGATTATACTATTTTCGCCCCCCGGTTCCAAGCCTTTCCTGTCAGTCTCCCGAAATGTCTTCAGGCTACTGGACTCCACCTGTGTGCCTTATTTATTCTTTACAATAGCCGGAATTCACATAATATATTGTCCGTCAGATTAACCGCTAAGGTAGTATAATTACTCGACATGAAAAAACTGATAAACGATCCAAACAATGTAGTACAGGAGATGCTGGAGGGGTTTGCCGCGGCGCATTCCGGGCACGTCCGGCTGCTGGGGGACCTGAACGTTGTGGTCAGGAGGGACGGGCCCGTAAATGGCAAGGTGGGGCTGGTATCGGGCGGTGGGAGCGGGCACGAGCCGGCCCACGCAGGGTACGTGGGCGCGGGGATGCTTGACGCCGCCTGCGCGGGTGACGTGTTTGCCTCGCCAAGTGTAGGGCAGATCCTTGCGGCCATAAAACACGTGGACAGCGGCTCCGGGGTGCTTCTGATAATAAAAAATTACACGGGCGACGTGCTGAACTTTGAGCTGGCCATGGATCTGGCCAGAGAAAACGAGGGCGTCTCCGTGGACAAGGTAATAGTAAGCGACGACGTCTCTGTGGACCCGTCTGCGCGCACGGCGGGCCGCAGGGGTATTGCCGGGACCATATTCATACACAAGATAGCAGGCGCCAGGGCGGAGGCAGGGGGTACGCTGCATGACGTAAAGGCTTCTGCGGAGACAGCCCTCAAGAACCTGCGTTCTATGGGGATGGCCCTTTCTCCGTGCACCGTGCCCGCCACCGGTAAACCCACGTTTACGCTGCCGGAGGACGAGATGGAGATAGGTATGGGCATCCACGGTGAACCGGGCATAAAGCGCACAAAGATAATGGGCGCAGATCAGGTGGCCGAAGCGCTTTTATCAAATATTACAGCAGACATGCCGCTGAGAGAAGGTGATGAGGTGGCGCTCATGACGAACGGGCTGGGCGCAACGCCCGTCATGGAGCTTTATATCATGCACCGTGCGGCGTCGGCCCTGCTCAAGGATATGGGTGTTGCGATATGCGCCGGCTACGTGGGGGAGTACATGACCTCGCTTGAGATGAGCGGCTGCTCCCTGACGGTATTGCGCTTGGACGATGGGCTTAAGTCGCTGTTATTTGCCCCGTCCCGCACACCCGCCTTTGTGCAGATTTAACATGGTAAGTGGGCCATTATGAAAGACATAACACCTGCAACACTTCTTGGTCTTGTCGAGGCGCTTGCCGATACATTTGAGAAAGAGGAATCCTACGTGAACGAGCTTGACTCAAAGGTTGGAGACGGCGAGTGCGGCACCAATCTCCGCAAGGCGTTCAGGACCGCTTCGGACAGGCTCAACGCAAAACCCCCGGGGGATGCAGGCGGTTTGATTGAGCAGTTGGGCATGCACCTCATTACCTCGGCAGGCGGGACTATCGGGCTCCTGTTTGGTGTAGGGATTCACGCGGCGGGCAGGGAGGTGGCCGGGACCTCTCAGCTTCAGGCCGCAGACGTTGTCAGGATGGGTGACGCCGCCGTCGAGGCCATAAAGATACGAGGCAAGGCCGAGGTGGGCGACAAGACGTTCTTAGACGCCCTGGTCCCCGCCGTCACGGCCTTTAGCGACAGCGTGAATAATGGGGCATCGGCCGAGGAGGCCTTCGGCAACGCCGTGAAGGCCGCTCGCAAAGGCGCAGAGGCCACAACGGGCATGGTGGCACGCAGGGGCAGGGCCTCTTACCTGGGCGGACGCAGCCTGGGACACATAGACCCCGGCGCCAGGGCCCTTGTGCTGGCCCTTGAGGGTGTTGAGAAGCATCTCACAGGCACATAGTGATATGTTCCGGCCAGGGGGAAGTGGTCGGGGCGACTGGATTTGAACCAGCGACCTCGGCGTCCCGAACGCCGCGCTCTTCCAAGCTGAGCCACGCCCCGAAACCTTTACCGGCAAGGACTTACGGATGTTGGTCTATCACTCAAACTCTGCCGGCCAAATATAACACCTCTACCGCCTTATTTCAAGCCTTCTCCAGTTGCATGCCATGAATGGGGCAAGGTATAATAGCGCTCAGTGTATCTGTAGTGGTAGAGTAGTTGACGTAGGTCGAAAAGGAGTTGTAGCATGACCACTGGTATAAAAAATAGCCTTGTTTAGGCCAAAAGGAGGGTGGACATGGGCTTGATTTTTCGTCAGTTGAACCCTCATGCCTGCCGTACATATCTTGTGGGTGCGGAGGGGGCAAATGGGGTTGTTTTTGTTGATCCGGTCTTGGAGCACTTGAATAGCTACCTTGATTTGCTGGAGCGAGAAAAATTTAAGCTCACCCACGTCATTGATACACACACGCACGCAGACCATATTTCAGGTGCAGCGGCCCTCAAGGACCAAACGGGATGCGAGTATATCATGCATACTGTAGCGCCAGCGCACTGCGTCACTTATAGGGTGAGGGATGGCTCTGAGTTTCATATTGGAACTATTCCGGTACGTGTGATGCACACCCCAGGCCACACCAAAGACTCTATAAGCCTGGTGTTTCCAGACCGTATCCTGACGGGCGATGCACTGTTCCTTGATGATGCAGGGGCGGGACGTGACGACCTCCCGGGTGGAGACCCCGGAGAGCATTGGGAAAGCCTCCAACGAATTCTCAAGCTGCCAGACCACCTTATTGTCTACCCTGCGCACGAATACCGCAACCGGCAACCGTCCAGTCTCGCTGAACAGAAGACACGTAACCCTGTTCTAAGATTGAAGACTGGGGATGAGTATGTAGAGTACGTCGAAGCCCTCAAATTTGGCCCGGCGGACTGGATGAAAGACGTACTGAAGGCGAACTACGCATGTGCCCGCGACCCAAAGGCCGTATGGGTGCCGGTGGACATGCCTGCATGTGAGGTGAAGGGCACTCTGGAGTACGGGGTTAACGACCAGAAGGCGGCGAGTATGCCCGTGGAAGAGCTAAGGCGGCGGATAGAATCGGACAAAGCCCCCATCCTTCTTGATGTAAGGGAGCAAAAGGAACTGGAGGGCGACCTCGGACACTTGCCCGGAATAAAACACCTCCCTATTGGAAGCCTCAGCGGACGGCTCTCAGAGCTGGAGGGATATAAGGACAAGGAGATAGTTACTATATGCCGCTCAGGTGGGCGTGCCCACACAGCGGCGCAGATACTGATGCAGGAAGGCTTTAAACATGTGCACGTCCTTGCAGGTGGCATGACCGCCTGGCGAAAGGCGGGAAATCCTTAATAATAAAAATTATGGAGTATAACAAGGCATCAGTGCACCTTCTTGAGCAAATTCTATATTTTGCTTCTTAAAGCATCGGATATTGGTTAATGTTGTTTGTTTTATATACGTGGTGAAATAATTATAAACTACTTATATTGTTCTAACTAAATTTCTACCTAAATAAACAGCTGCATTATAGTCCAATCCGGCAAATCCAGTTCCGGTACTTGTTACCAGGGTTTGAGTTCGAAGGTCCCGCTGAAATACCCTTCCCG
>JAZGAY010000194.1:0-2630 GCA_036475985.1 Candidatus Brocadiales bacterium | reverse complement strand
AGGCCCCATCTTAACGGATATGCCTGAATATTATCCTATATACCTGGACATAAGAGACAAGAAATGCGTGGTTGTGGGCGGCGGTGACGTGGCCTACAGGAAGGCCATGACCCTCAAGCAGGCAGGGGCGCAGGTAGTGGTAATAAGCCCCAGGGTCTCAGAGGATTTTTTAAAGGAAAAAGGACTGACCGTCCTCCAGCAGGAATATGAAGACAGCTGTCTTGAGGGTGCGACGCTGGTAATCGCGGCCACAAGCGAGGAGGACGTCAACCGGAGGGTCTGGCAAGAGGCCGGGCGGCACGGGCTGCTGGTGAACGTGGTAGACCAGCCCGAACTGTGCAACTTTATCGTACCGTCGGTCATAAGCCGTGGCGGGCTCCAGATAAGCATCTCGACCGGCGGCGCAAGCCCTGCCCTCGCACGCAGGACGCGTGAAGAGCTGGAAGGTCTCTTCGGGCCTGAATACGGCGACTTCACCCGGCTCCTCTCCAAGCTGCGGCCACAGGTACGCACCAGCATACCGGACGAGGCCGAGAGACGGAAGGTGATGGAGCAACTGTCTTCTCAAAAAATGCTCGACCTTGTAAAGACCGGTGGAGCAGTGGAGGCGGAAAAGGAGATGTTGCGGATTATCAGTAAAGGAAGCAAGGGCACCGGGGATGAGGGCTAGGCCATGAGAGGTATATGCATCTTTGAAGACGCCGGTTACGCCGGTCTCCTGCCACTCACCCACAACCGCGCCTCATACCAGCTGCGGCTTGGCATGTACACATTGCTTGAGAGAATCCTGCGGCACTACCCCGGCAACGTCTCCATCAGCCTGTTCGCAAGGGAACATCTTGCAGGCACACTGAGGGAAAGATACCCCCACCACATGATAAACACCCTCGACCCGGAGGCCGACGGTTATCTGTTTATAAACGGCCGGACCCTCGACCTTGAACAGGTCCCACTGGACGCAGACGGAAAGGACAAGATCGTGGTCTGGGAAGACACCCTTGTCTACGCACGCCTCGGTAAGAAGGCAAGCAGTGATTTGTCCCCGGATTCCTTTCTCAACAACAGGCTATTTAAGCCGGGGCAAAAGACTCCCGCCTTCCAGATAGAGTACAGGTTCGCAAACCATATCTGGGACATCGTAAAGACTAATTGTGAAGAACTGAATAAGGACTGCGGCGCCTTCCCCAAGGGGAAAAAAATACAGGGCAATGTGCACGAGGGGGTCCATATGCTTAACCCTCAGAAAATCTTCGTGGGCAAGGGTTCCAGTGTAAAACCAGGCTGTGTGCTGGACGCAGAAGAAGGCCCCGTGTATATAGACAGTGACGTGGAGGTAATGCCGAATGCGGTCATCACCGGACCGGTATACATAGGCAAGGGTTCTACGGTACTGCCTGCGGCGAGACTGAGGCAGGGCACCAACGTCGGCGAGGGCTGCAAGGTGGGGGGCGAGATATCGAATTCCATCCTCCACAGCCACTCCAACAAGCAGCACGACGGCTTCCTGGGTGACTCTTATGTGGGCTCCTGGGTCAATATCGGCGCCGGTACCTCAACCAGCAACACGAAGAACACCTACGGAACCGTTAAGGCACAACTCGGCAGGGGAAAGAAGCCCGTAGACACCAAGGCAACATTTTTCGGCTCGGCCATTGGGGACCATACCATGGTGGGAATCAACATGAGCCTTGATGCGGGGACACACATAGGCTGCCACTCAAACGTGGCGGGCACGGGACCCGTCCCCAAATTTCTGCCCGCGTTCACCTGGTTTACCGATGGAAACCCAAGAATCTACAACATGAGACACGCCTTTATAGTCGCCTCAAGGGCCATGGCCCGGAGGGATAAGATTATGACGGCCGCCGAGGAGTCCATGTACCAGGAAATTTTCGCCCTCACCACCAAGGACCGCAAGGGGATGAGGAAGTGAACACGGTGTTTGAAGATACGCCCCGGACACGACTCGATCGCTACAAAGATGCGCTTACTACTCGACCGTAACGCTCTTGGCGAGGTTGCGTGGTTTGTCGACGTCGCAGCCGCGCAGGACGGCCATGTGGTAGGCAAGTAGCTGGAGCGGGATTACAGACAGGATGGGCGTAAGCGGCTCAACGGTCTTTGGGATGTAGAACACATGGTCGACCTTTTCACGGATATTGTCGTCGCCCTCTGTGGCAATGGCAATCACCTTGCCGCCGCGAGCCTTCACCTCCTCGATGTTCCCCAAAATCTTTGCGTAGGTGCTGTCCTTTATGGCAATAAACACAACGGGCATGTCCTTTGTGATTAGCGCTATGGGGCCGTGCTTCATCTCGGCCGCCGGGTAGCCCTCGGCGTGGATGTATGATATCTCCTTCAACTTGAGCGCGCCCTCGAGGGCCACCGGGAAGTTGTAGCCCCTGCCAAGATAAAGGAAGTTCTCGCTGTCTTTATATAATTCGGCCAAATCCTCTATCTGCTTCTCCCTCTGCATGATGGTCTCTACCTGGTCGGGTATCTCCCTCAGGGCGTTTATCATGACAACGGCCTCTTCCTCCGTCAACCCGCTCTGCCTTTCAAGCCCGACAAACAGGGCAAGCATGTACAGCGTGGCCATCTGAGAGGTGAATGCCTTGGTGGATGCGACC
>JAZGAY010000193.1:0-5670 GCA_036475985.1 Candidatus Brocadiales bacterium | reverse complement strand
GAAGAAAAAGAAGAATATGAGGGTGCAGAAACGATTATTGCCGGGGTAGAAACTATCGAAAAATCGGTAGAGACCGCCCAGCCCGCAGACGCGGCACAAATAAGGGGGGAAGAGGTGGTCGCCTTCCTGCGGCCGGTTGAAGCAGGTGGGGTCTATCTTCCGGAAATTCCTTCTCCAGAGGAATGGGTACCCGCTGCCACGGTAAAGGAAGAGGAGTTAGACACAGGGGTTGCGGAGGTTGTCCCCTCACCCGTCTCTGCTGAAGATGGAGAAGAGGTCTCTCATTATACGACGGGACAGGAATTTCACCAGAGGGGCATGTATGAAGAGGCTATCCGTGAGTTGAAACTCGCCCTGGCAGAGACCCCGAACAGTGCGGACGTCCATTTCGACCTTGGCAGGGCGTATCATAAGACAAATGACAAGAAAAAGGCCTTTGCCGCCTACAGGAAGACCCTCGACATAGATCCGGACAACAAAAGGGCCCGCTTCTTGTTGGACATTTTGACAGGGGTGAAGAGGAAAGGCATGAAGCATACAGCTCCTTCGTCGGTACAATTGACCCCCACGGACGTTGGGGTTGCCTCTTCACCCGTTGTCAAAGAAGAAGAACTGAAGGTCTCTGTGGTAGAAGAGAAGGGTCCTCATCATAAGATGGGGCGGGAATTCTATCAGAACGACATGTATAAAGAGGCCATCCGTGAATTGAAGTTCGCCCTGGCAGAGAACCCGGACAGTGCGGACGTCCATTTCGACCTTGGTAGGGCGTATCATAAGACGAACGACAAGAAAGAGGCATTCGTCGCCTACAGGAAGACCCTCAACATAGATCCGGACCACAAGAAGGCCCGCTTTTTGTTGGATACCATAACGGGTACAAAGAGGAAGGGCGGTGAACATCAAACCCCCTCGTCGGTACGGTCGACCCCCAGAGACGTTGCCTCTTCACCCGTCGTTAGAGAGCAAGAGGTGGAGATATCTCTAGAGGTTGAAGAAGGGGCCTCTCATCGTCTCCAGGGGAGGAAATATCACAAGAAAGGTATGTATAAAGAGGCTATCCGTGAGTTGAAACTCGCCCTGGCAAAGGACCCGAACAGTGCGGACGTCCATTTCGATCTTGGCAGGGCGTATCACAAGGCGAACGACAAGAAAAAGGCCTTTGCCGCCTACAGGAAGACCCTCGACATAGACCCGGACAACAAAAGGGCCCGCTTCTTGTTGGATACCATAACGGGTATAAAGGGTACGGCGAAGAAATATTCTCCCACGGCCTCTTTACCGGACGAGTTGGGTCCACAGGTTAGCGTAGTAGCCCTTTCGTCCCAGCCCGAGGAAGGGGAAGAGATATTCGTTTCCATGGAAGAGGTAGAGGTGCCTGGCGGGGCAATAGAGTTTGCACAGAGGACAGGCGGGATGAAATCCGGCCGGCATCCGGGGCTAGAAGAAGGAATTTCGCACCGTGCCCTGGGACAGGAATACCTCGAGAGTGGTATGTACGCAGAGGCTATCCAGGAATTCAAGCTTGCCCTGGCAGACTCGCCGAATGATGCCGAGATTTATTACGACCTTGGCAGGGCATACCAAAAGGCCAATAATGGCAGAGAGGCATTTGCCGCCTACAGGAGGGCACTGAGGATAGACCCGGATCACAAGAAGGCGCGCTTCTTGCTAAAGACCCTGACGGGCGGAAAGGGCGGGTGAAACGGAGCCCTTCTTTGCAGAAGAGACATTGGGAATTAACGGCCATGTGTGCGCGGATAAAAGGAAAGGGTGACTATGGACATTAGCGAAATCCTTACGTATGCAAAGGAAAAAGGGGCCTCTGACCTGCACATAAGTTCGGGGGAACCGCCCAGCGTCAGAATCCACGGCGACATCCAGAAGGTGGATATGCCTCCCCTCTCCAAGGAGCAGGTCCATACCATGCTTTACGACCTTCTCAATGATGAGCAGCGCAAGGTCTTTGAGGAGAAAAAGGAGCTGGATTTTGCCATAGACCTTAAGGGCATAGCGCGTTTCAGGATCAACGCCTTCTACCAGTCCAGGGGCGAGGGCATAGTCTTCAGGACGATTCCCAACAAGGTGCAGACCCTTGATGAGCTTGGTCTTCCAAAAATCCTTGCAGAGTTGACCGAAAAAACCAAGGGTCTCATCCTGGTGACTGGTCCCACCGGTTCCGGTAAGTCCACCACCCTCGCGGCCATGACCGACCATATAAACCAGCGAAGAAGATGCCACGTTATAACCATAGAGGACCCCATCGAATTTGTCTATGAGCCAAAACAGAGCCTCATAAACCAGAGGGAGCTGGGACCCCATACGCACAGTTTTGCCAACGCACTGCGCTCCGCACTGAGGGAGGACCCCGACGTTATACTCATTGGAGAGATGAGGGACCTGGAGACAATCTCTCTGGCCATGACCGCTGCCGAGACGGGACACCTTGTCTTCGGAACGCTCCATACCTCAAGTGCCGCCGAGACGGTAGACAGGATTATAGACGTCTTTCCGGCCGAACAGCAGAGCCAGATAAGGACCATGTTCGCAAAGTCCGTCCAGGCGGTTATCTGTCAGACGTTGCTGAAGAAGAAGGACGGCTCTGTAAGGGTAGCTGCCGTGGAGATAATGATAGGCACCCCGGCCATCAGGAACCTTATACGAGAGAACAAGGTGGCGCAGATATCGGGGATGATGCAGACGGGAAAGCAGTTTAAGATGCAGACAATGGACGGCGCCATTGCGGCGCTTTACAGGAAGGGCGTAGTCTCCAAGGAGGAGGTAACTCCTTACATGAGCAGTCCAGAGGTACTGGTCGACCATGGCGTAATGGCGTGTGCTTAGGGGATTGAGGAGAGAATGAAGATAGAAGAACTCTTAAAGGTTATGGTGGAGAAGGACGCCTCGGATATCTACCTGACGGCGGGTTTTCCGCCGACCTATCGGGTGGATGGTAAGGCGACGCCGACCACCGGCGAGCCCCTGAGTCCCGAGGTCACAGAACGCCTTGCCTTTTCGGTGATGAGTGAGAAACAGAAGGCCGAGTTTCTTGAGGAAAAGGAGATGAACCTGGCGCTCCAATATCCGTCACTCGGACGCTTCAGGGTCAGCATATTCGTTCAAAAGAGCCACATAAGTCTTGTGATTCGCCAGATAAAACTGGAGATCAGGACCCTTGACGACCTCGGTATGCCCCCGGTGCTGAAGGATATTGCGATGACGAAGAGGGGGCTTGTGTTGGTGGTAGGCGCAACGGGCTCCGGCAAATCTACCACACAGGCGGCGATGATAGACCACAGAAACAGCAACTCTCCGGGGCACATAATTACGGTGGAAGACCCCATAGAATTTGTCCACTCCCATAAACTCTCCGTCGTCAATCAGAGGGAGGTGGGTCTGGACACCATTTCGTTTAATAGCGCGTTGAAGAACACCCTCCGGCAGGCGCCCGACGTCATCCTGGTCGGAGAGGTGCGCGACACCGAGACCATGGAGGCAGTCATAAACTTTGCGGAGACCGGACACCTGTGCCTTGCCACCCTTCACGCAAATAACGCGAACCAGTCCATAGAACGGGTCACAACCTTCTTCCCCGCCGAGCGGCACGAACAGATATATCAACTGCTTTCGCTTAACCTCAAGGCGATTGTATCTCAACGGCTGATACCCACCGAGGACGGAAAGAGAGTGGCCGTCATGGAGATACTCCTGGACACGCCCAGGGTGAAAGACCTTATTCGGAAAAAGGAGATAACCCTCCTCAAAGAGGCCATGAAACAGGGCGTGCAGGAAGGCATGCAGACCTTTGACCAGGCCATCTATGATTGCTACGTACAGGGGAAGATAACTTACGAGACGGCAATAGCTTACGCGGATAGTGCCAACGACGTCCGACTGAGGATAAAGGCCGAGGGCGTCGGCGCCCCCGTGGAAGAAGATGCAGGGAAATCCGCATTTAAACTACGCAGCGAAGTCAGTAGGACGTAAGACAACGCATTATTTAATGCCCACCAATATATAGCCGCCACTGGAATCAAGAAGCCCCTTGCAAGGTTTAGGGTGATTGTGTATTATCCCGGCATTCCAAATCAGGCCCAGGCCCTCATAACATAATATTTGCCGAGAAAGGCTTACTTGAAGGGCATGCCTGCGACACCGGATCCAAGTATAGAATCAGGCAATGCCTTACGGTATTGTATACACAGGACATTTCAAACCCTGTGGGAAGGAGGAATGCGATGGGCTTCAAAGGCATGATGAAATACCTCTTTGTGGCGGCGTTAGCGTTATCAGGCTGCACTGCTTCAGAGACAGAGAAAGATGCGGCTATCGGTGCCGGGGCCGGAGCGGCTACCGGGGCGGCAATCGGCGCTACAATCGGGGCGGTTGGCGGTCCGGTGGGTGTAGGCGTTGGTGCCGGTTTGGGTGCTGGCGCCGGTCTGGTGACTGGTGCTGTAACTGGCGCAGTAATTGGACACGAGAAAGAAAAGAAAAAAGAGGAAGAGAAAGAGAAAAAGCAACAAGAGGAACTGAAACAATTATTCCAAGAGGAGGAAGTGAAGTCGCAGGAAATGCAGGCGGAGAGACAAAAATTGGAATATGACATGCAGAAGCGGCGGGAAACCGAGGACGCTGCACTGCAGAAACAGTTGCAAGAATAACGGCAGGAAATAAGAGGCCCGGCAAATACGGCAATTGCAGTCAGACCAGGGCTGTAAGCCGCGTACTAAGCCGGGAAGACCGCAACGTGGCCGTCCTTACCATAATTCCCCAATAAACCCCGGCAGGCCTGAAACCGGTGGGATGTTTGGCGGCGGTTGAAGCGTTAAGTGTTGGATTCCATAGGGGTTGTGGAGAGAGTTCCTCTCCATGACCCCTTGTTTATTTGAAGGTTTCTGAGTATGTTTACTTGATGGTAAGAGGCGCTACCCCAAGAGGGATAGTATGTCTGCGCGTCTTCTTTTTCCGCGTCAGCGAAGGGCACAGCCAGGTTAATGCGCGGCAATTAGCCTGTGGAAGACTACCAGTCCGGCGCATTGTTATTCGCTATATTCCCCAGAACCCTCTTTGCCTTCATGATTGCGTCTCTGTTTTCAAGGACGTCTGACGGCAGTATGTCGTCGCTGTTGGCGGCTATTTCATTCAGAAGCTTTTTGGAACCCGGTTTGTCGTTGTTCACCCAGAGGGCCTGTGCCAGGACGAGCTTGTTTATCAACATCTTCGGTCCTATCTTAACGGCCTTCTCGGCATAACCTTGCGCCTTTTCTGAATCGCCCCTGGCCAGTAGATACTCCGCAATACCCCTGTCGGGCGCTCCCTGAAGTCCTTTCGGGTCAAGGTCCGCCGCCTTCTGGAACTCCTTCTTTATACCTCCACCCGTCAGGCTACCCCTGAAAGAGGCCTTGTGTAGGAGCCTCCACAACCCCAGGTTTGCGGCCATGTAGAAATGCGCCTCAGCGCTCTTCGGGTCTGCATCAATTGCCTTTTGGGCCCAGTCCTGACCTTTGTCGGATTGGTTCGACCGGTCGTCATCAGATGTCGAAAGATACTTCGTAATCTTGAAGTAGGCGCGGGAAAGGTCGACGTATACCCTCGCGCGCGCCTTTTTGTCATTCTCCGGAATCTCCTTTACGGCTGCCTCGTATTTCTTTATGGCGGCCTCAAGTCTTGCCC
>JAZGAY010000192.1:0-3438 GCA_036475985.1 Candidatus Brocadiales bacterium | reverse complement strand
TGCTTTCCCGATGCGTCTTATAATCCCGGCTTCTTCTTGAATATGAGGAAATAGTGGGTACGCAGGAACGGGTGATGGCGCACAAGATAATAGTTGAGCCCCTCCGCGTGAAGCTCTACTGTGTCTTGCGGCACCCTTTCCTCCATGGGAGGACCGAAATCCGACTCCCTGTCCGTCCGCCAGTCGACAATAATGAGCCTGCCGTCGGGCTTTAAATCCTTGGCAATGCTTTTCAAAAGTGCCACGGGGTTTTCAACCTCATGGTAGACGTTTGCCATTATGACCAGGTCCAGGCTGTTATCCGGAAGTCCCGGGTCGTCCGGTTGGCCGAGCACGACCTTGATGTTCTTTATCCCCTCGTCTTCGACCTTTTCAATCGTATAGTCCACCATCTCCTGCTGTATGTCCTCTGCATAGACCAGGCCGGTGTCTCCCACCCAGTCGGAAAGGTATAGGGCAAAGTACCCGGTCCCCGTGCCTATATCGGCCACAACGTTGCCTTCCTCCAGATCCAGAAATTCCATTATCTGTTCGGGTTTCTGCCATTCCCTGGGCTCCTCCAGCTCTTCAATCCTCTCGGGCGGGAAGAGCTTGCCGCTCCCCTCACCCTTCACCTCATGGGTACAGGCAACGAAGGCCACGCTCACAGCAATCAGACAACACCACACGGCAGTAATAGCAGACTGTACACTCATCACCCTTCCTTTCCGGGCACGGAACATATTTCTCCCACTCAAAGAAAATCGCCTTGAAGGCCGTGCCCTAACACAATATTGCCATCCCATATCATGTCATGTCATGTAACACACATAATATATCATTAACCATCGTTTTTTAAAGGCAAAATTCTTGTGGGCCGGGCCCTTTGACACGGAAACCCCTACGGCACACCCCCTGCCAGAAACTCCGTCAAGTTGAGCAACAGGCGGCTGTTACCGGCCTTATTCCAGTTATCGTAAAGGCGGCGCCCGGGGGTATTTGTCGTACCGTCATCGGCCGGTGAACTGTCGGACAGGGCGGCAATCCTGCCCCTGCCAAGCCTTGACGTGGCAACCACCATATTGAGTCCCGTCTGTGGCGCTCCCTTCAGCCAAATGTGGCCCATAACCGTCGTATTTGCCGGGGATTTTACCACACGGATAGTCCCAAATCCATGAAGATATATCAACTCCACCGCGCCAAACGGACCCTGCAATATCGGCGCGCCATCGGGGTTAAAGTTGGCAGTGTAATGACCACCCCTTATCCAGGAATTGACGTCACCCTTCTCCTGGAAATGAATACCGGTGTGCGGCTCAAGCCTGTTAAATATACCGGTTGAGTCTATACCGTCGTTGTTCCTGTCAGAATTGTAATGGTCTGCTATAAGAAAGAGCCCTCCGCCTCCTTTTACGAACGAGATGACTGAAGCCCTCTCGGGGGCGGTAAGGTCTTTATTGGGTTCGCATAAGACCAGCACGTTATACCGGGAGAGGTCCTGTGGGTTCTCCGGAACGCCGAAGGTAAGCGGCCGGTCCGTGCTCTCCACCTCATACCTGCCGGTCTTATACAATGCATATGCCCACGAGGATATCCCTCCCGACCAGTCCTCCGGTGAGGACGGGTCCGGGGGTTTCGGCCTGGAGACGTCGTCATCTATTACCCAGTCGGCATGTCTGCCGGAACTCTGCGCGTGGCCGGCGTCAAAGAGCACTCCATACTTCTCCTCCCCGTCCGCTGCCGCGGATAAGGACAGGTAAACAATTAAAAAGAGGCATGTGAACTTGTTCTTGTACATCTGCTATAATACCCGTCCTTTGTAACAGGGACCTTGACCGGCAAAAAATTAAACACCGCAACTAATATAGTAACGATGCTATGGACGATTTTCAAAAGATAACCGGGATGGCCGTCTTTATATAAACACGGCTATCCTCACCACAGAGGAGAACGATCATGAAGAAATCATTCGGCCCAAAGACCCTTATCTACCCGACACCGGTATGGTGCGTGGGGTCTTCCGACAAGGACGACAGGCCCAACGTCACGACCATCTCCTGGGGCGGCATCTGCTGTTCAAAGCCGCCGTGTGCGACTATCTCGCTCAGAAAGGCCACCTACGCCTATGGCAATATCATGGAGCGGAGGGCCTACACCATCAGCGTGCCCTCGGAAAGGTTCGCCAGAGAGGCCGACTATTTCGGTATTGCTTCAGGCAAAGATACGGACAAATTTGCGGCAACCGGCCTGACCCCCGTAAAGAGCGAACTGGTAGACGCACCATACGTCAAGGAATTTCCCATGGTCCTGGAGTGCAGGGTCGTTAGTACCTTCGAGATTGGCCTGCACACACAGTTCGTCGGGGAAATTTTGGACGTAAAGGCGGATGAAGAGGTGTTGGATGAAAACGGACTGCCCGATATTAAAAAGATAAGCCCCCTCATCTTTACCCCCGAATCACGTTACTACTACGGAATCGGCAAACTGACGGGCAAGGCATTTTCCATCGGCCGGGAAATAAAATGATGAACGCGTCCCGCATACTGAACAAGCGTTAATTCCGACCCACGTGCCGCCTGGCCATCAGCGCCGCGCCCAGTGCGCCGGCTATCTGAGGCTCATCGGGCAGGTTGACCTTCTTTGGCGCAAGCTCCTGCCTCAATTTCTCGCACACGCCGGTATTCTTCATCACGCCCCCGGTGAGCGTAATCTCCTCCTCTATCGGCACCCTTTGCACAAGGCTCAAGACCTTGCGGGCTATGGCCGTGTGGAGGCCGCTTATTATGTCCTCCTTGGAGAGCTTCTGGTGTATCAGGCTGATTACCTCAGACTCGGCAAAGACGGTGCACATACTGCTGATGGAGACCTCCCGGGTGGACTTCTGCGACAACCTTCCCAGGTCCTCTACGTTAACGTCCAACACCCCCGCCATCACCTCAAGGAACCTGCCCGTACCGGCCGCACACTTGTCGTTCATTATAAAGTCCACCACGCGGGCGTCGCCGTTGCCCCGTCCCACTATGGCAATGGCCTTCGAGTCCTGACCGCCTATGTCGATTACGGTCCTCGTGCCGGGAAAGAGGTGATGGGCGCCCAGGGCGTGACAGGTAATCTCGGTAACGGATTTATTGGCAAAAGGGACGTTATTGCGCCCGTAGCCGGTTGCTATCATATGGTCTATATCATCACTTTTGATGCCCGCCTGTTTCAGGGCGATGTCAAGCCCATCACGGGCCGCCATTTCAACGTCTACCCGGGAGTCGAGGATAGACACGCCCAGTATCTCCTTATCTTTCCCAAGCACCACCACTTCTGTAGAAACCGAACCTATGTCAACGCCTGCCGTAATCATACCTGGATTGATTCTCCTTAATCCGTAGGGACAGATTTTTAAGTCCGCATATACCGGACAGGTCTAAAGACCTGTCCCTACAGTCTTACACAACTGGAGGCTGTCAG
>JAZGAY010000191.1:0-2939 GCA_036475985.1 Candidatus Brocadiales bacterium | reverse complement strand
AGGTCGGTTGTCCGGGCGAGAGGAGGATGTTTGCCTCAAGGACGCCCTCTATCTCTCTGCGTTTCCCATCATTGTGGAGTAGCGTGTAGATGTCGCCGGTCGGTGCGACGAAGGCAGAGATACCCGTGTTGGCCGCGCGCGCCAGGCCGACGCGGTTCTCGACGGCCCTGAAGACCATGATGGCCAGGTGCTGGTCCAGCTCCGCGCTGTCCTTGAACCAGGCGTCGTTTGTGATGTTTAACATGAAATCGGCCCCGAGCTGCTTAAACCGCCTCGCAATCTGCGGGAATGTGTCCTCGTAGCAGATAAGGGTTGCAAACCTCGATTCCTTGCCATCATGGGCTTTGATGCCAAACAGGTGCCAGTCTCTTCCGGGTGTGAGTCCCGTCTGATAGGGGACCATCTTTCTGAGGAACGGAAAAAATTCCTTAAGCGGTGTATACTCACCAAAGGGCACGAGGTGGATCTTGTCGTACCTCTCGGTAAGCTGTCCCTCCGGATTGTACAGAAGGGCACTGTTGTAAAAGATCTTCACCCTGTTTCGTGCGGCAACCGGGTCGAGCGATATTGCGCCCACAAGGACGTGGGTATGGAGGTCTTTTGCGAGTCTTGCGAGCGAGGTCTGGCTGAGCTTGTCAATCTTCCTGCCGAACATTCTTGGGTCTATGTTCAGGAGCCCCGGTGCCATGGTCTCGGGCCACACCACAAGGTCTGTGGTGGCGGAGTCTACCGTCCTCGACAGACTCAGATATTTGTTCAGGTTCGCCTTCCTCTGTTCAAACCGCCTGTCCATCTTGATGGATAACGGGATATTCCCTTGTATTATGCTGAGCCGTGGCCCCTCTGATATAGGCAGGGAGGCGAGGCGAAACATGCCGTACGAAAGTGGGATGAGGGCGAAGACAAAGGCCAGGGTGACCGGCATATGCGGCGCCTTTCCACGCAGCCAGCGCAGTATGCCCTCGGTGAAACATGCATTAACGAGCACCACCATAAACGACACACCGTAGGCGCCCGTTATGTCGGATATCTGTATGATTGTAAGGTAGCTGTACTGGGTGTGCGCCAGGAAGAACCAGGGAAAGCCCGTAAGTACAATACACCGCAAATACTCCTGTGTGACCCAGAGAAACGGCGCAAAAAGGAACAGGGGGGCGCCGAGAGACCTGTAAAGTAAATTGCACACGGCGGCAAATGCCACGAAATAGAGCGCCTGGTAGAGGCTCAATCCCAGCCAGCCCGCGTATGTCGCATGACCGAGCCAGGATGAATTATAGACGAAGAATATGATTCCTATCAGAAAGGAGGCGGGTATCGGCGGGGATTGCCTTGAGCATATGAGCACAAACCACGGCACCAGGGCAATCCACGCAAAATGGCCCATGTCCGGGTCTGGGTATGACAGGGACAGGAGAAAGACGGTAAGGACTACAGCAATGACGTCCCACCGGGAGAAGTACTTCCAACCTGGAGAGCCGGTCTGGTCTTGGGGGACGTCTTTAGCGGTCACAGTTCTTGTTTCTTTAGTTTGGCCTAGATTTCACCGGTAACCATTACGTCAACCTCATCGCCGGGAGAAATGGATTCCGTCCTTTCCGGTAGTATAAGCAGGGAATTGCCGCGCGTGGCTCCCAGGAGGTCTGCCGAGCCGTGCCACTTGACCGGCGTTACGTAAAACCTGCCGTCCACCATTCTCAGAAGGGCGGGCCTGTATTCCCTGCGCGTCCTCTTTCGATAAAGCCCCTTTTCCATCCGCGCCTTTAATATTGTCCGGCCGATGTCCTGAAAGCCCATCATTCTGCGGATGGAGGGCCTTACAAAGAGCTCAAAGTTTACAAAGGTGGCCACGGGGTTTCCCGGGAGTCCGAAGACCAGGGTGTCTTCACGCCTCCCGAAGACGATGGGTTTTCCGGGGCGGATGGCTACCTTGTGGAAAAAAATCTCAACACCGGCCTCCCGAAGTGTATCGACAACGATGTCACGTTCTCCCACGGAAACGCCACCGGAAATGAGCAGGATGTCGTTCTTGAGACCCTTTTTTACGAGGGACAGTATCTTCCCTTTCCGGTCGGTCGCGCTCCCGAGGAGTTTTACCTGTGCACCCGTCTGACGTGCCTGGGCGGCAAGGCTGAAGCTGTTACTGTCCCTTATCTGACCGGGTCTTGGTGTCTTGTTTATTTTTACCAGCTCGTCCCCTGTGGACATGATTGCCACGGTGGGAGACGAAAATACGTCGACGTCCTGCGCACCAACCATGGCGAGTATGCCTATCTCCTGCGGTCTCAGCGCCGTACCTTTCTTGAGCACGACCTTCCCGGCCTCAAAATCCTCGGCCCTTTTACAGATATTGAGCCACTTCTTGGCCCGTTTCATAATCATCACGCACCCGCCCTCAAGCTCCTGCGTGTCTTCAACCTTCACCACGGCGTCGGCGCCGGGGGGTATCGAGGCGCCGGTCATTATCTTCGAAGACTGGCGCTTTTTCACCGTCTTCATGGGCACGTAGCCGGCGGCGAGGTTCTCTATCACATTGAGCTCCGCCCCGACGGTTGCATCTTTGGCGACTACGGCGTATCCGTCCATGGCCGATTTATCGAAGGGCGGCATGTCTATGTCTGAGGCGACGTCCTCGGCAAGACAGAGCCCTGCGGCGCGGTTTATGTCTACCGTCATTGGGGGCTGCGTGCGCACGTGCTCGAGTACGGTCTTGTATGCCTCGTCAACTGAGATCATCATTCCTCTCCCCGGTTTAAAAATTATCTACTGTGCATGATAATAGTTCCTAAGCGATTGTGTGTCAAGCGAATGCGCTTAGGGGCATCACATGTTTCACCTTTCGGTTAGCTATTGACGTCTCTGCGGGATGCGCAACCGGGCTGCCGTTGGCGGTTATACCGGGGGTAAAACCACCTTTTATGGGGCTTGGCCTTCGGCGAGGA
>JAZGAY010000190.1:0-4347 GCA_036475985.1 Candidatus Brocadiales bacterium | reverse complement strand
CCTTAATCAGACTCTCCATTACCTGCCTGTTCACCAGTCTTGAGTCTATCCTCTGGTAGAAGTCGTGCCGACAGGTGAACCGCCCATCCTTATCCCTGGACTTTAAAACAGACTCTACGGCCTTGCTGCCCACGTTCTTTATGGCCCCGAGACCAAAGCGTATCTTCCCCTCCGCAATCATGGTAAAGTTTTCGTGGCTTTCGTTTATGCAGGGGGGCGACACCTCGATGCCCATCCGGCGGCAGTCCTCTATATAGCCCACAATCTTGTCCGTATTCTGCTTCTCGCAACTCATCAGCGCCGTCATATACTGGGTAGGGTAGTTGGCCTTCAGATAGGCCGTCTGGCAGGTGATGACGGCGTAGGCGGCAGAGTGTGATTTATTGAACCCGTAGCCCGCAAAATACTCCATCAGGTCAAAGATCTCTACGGCTGCCTGTCTGGGTATTTTGTTCTTTACGGCACCGTCAACGAACTGGTTGCGGTATCTCTTCATGACCTCCGGCTGCTTCTTTCCCATGGCCTTTCTGAGGTTGTCGGCCTCGTTCAGCGTGAAGTCGCCCAGTTTATTGGCGATGCGCATAACCTGTTCCTGATACAGGATTATTCCGTAGGTCTCCTTCAGAAAGGGCTCCAGGCTGGGGTGCAGGTAATTTGGCTGTTCACGCCCGCGGCGACAGTTTATGAAGGAATCAACCATGCCGCTCTGCAGCGGACCCGGCCTGTAAAGCGCCATCATTGACATTATATCGGTAAATTTATCCGGCTTCAGCTTGCCCAGCAATTCTTTGAAGCCGCGGCTGGTCTCTACCTGAAACACGCCCTTCACGTCGCCGCGCGAGAGCAGTTCAAAGGTCTTTTTGTCCTGCATCGGTAACCTTGCCAGGTCTACGTCCTCGCCGGTCGTTTCCTTTATGAGCTGCAGGGCCTTGTCTATAACGGTGAACTTCCTCACCCCGAGGAAATCTACTTTCAGGAGTCCGATTTGCTCCACCAGCGTCACGTCGTCAAACTGCGTCGTTACGACGCTACCGTTTTTTGCGAGGGGTACGTAGCTGCTCAGGGGTTCTTCCGAGATGACTACGCCCGCAGCATGGACGGAGGCGTGCCTTGCCAGGCCCTCAAGTCTGGAAGAAATGTCAAACAGGTGCCGTATCTTCTCGTCCGAACTATACAGCTTCTCCAGTTCGGGCTCCTGCTCCAGGGCCTGCGCAAGTGTGACGCCGGGGATGAAGGGGATGAGCTTCGCCACACGGTCTACCTCGGTAAAGGGTATGTTCATCACCCTTCCCACGTCCCTTATCGCGGCCTTGGCCTTCATCGTGCCAAAGGTTATTATCTGTGCAACATGCTGGTCGCCACCGTATTTATTCCTGGCGTAGTCTATTACCCTATCCCTGCCCTCGGCACAGAAGTCTACGTCAAGGTCAGGCATTGAGACGCGTTCTGCGTTAAGGAATCTTTCAAACAATAAATCGTGCTCCAACGGGTCTACGTTGGTAATCTTCAGGACGTATGCAACCAGGCTCCCCGCGCCCGAACCCCGTCCGCTGGTCATTATATGGTTCTTGTGGGCAAAGTTGACAAAATCCCAGACAATCAGAAAATAGTCGACAAACCCGGTTTTTTCGATAACCTCCAGCTCATGGTCCAGCCGCTTTTGGACGTTGTCGCCGATGGCTCCGTATCTCTCAACGGCACCCTTCTCGCATAGGGACCTCAGATACCGCGAGTTGGTCATGCCCTCGGGAGGATGAAACTTGGGCAGGTGGAGCTTACCTAATTCAAGTTCCAGATTACACTGCTCCGCAACGGCCATTGTATTCTCCACCGCCTCCGGCGCCACGCCGAAGCGTTCAAGCATCTCCTCCTGCGACTTGAAATAGAATTCTTTGGTGGCAAACCTCATGCGGTTGGGGTCGTCCACCATTTTCCCCGTATTTATACAAAGCAAGACGTCGTGTGCCTCGTGGTCTTCCTCTAGCATGTAGTGGATGTCATTTGTGGCAACCAGCGGTATGTCAAGTTTCTTTCCTATCCCGATCGCCCCTTCCAGTAGCTTCTTCTGTTCCGGCATGCCGTTGTTTTGGGCCTCTATAAAGAAGTTTTCCTTGCCGAATATGTCCCTGTAAACCGCGGCCGCTCGCTCTGCGTCTTCACGGCAATCTTTCAAGAGGTTGTGGTTGATTTCAGACTTCATGCAGCCGCTCAGGGCAATAAGGCCGTCAGAATGGTCTTTGAGCAGTTCTTTGTCGAGCCGGGGTTTATAATAGAAGCCCTCTAGATAGGCGCTTGTCGCCAGCTTGAGAAGGTTCTGGTAACCCGTACGGTTCTTCACCAGCAGGGTAAGATGGAAGAGGGTCTCTTTGGACTTCGGATTCTTTTCGAGGTGGTCGCCGGGGGCTATATAGGCCTCATAACCTACTATGGGCCTCAATCCCGCCTGCCGGGCCTTATTGTAGAACTCTATGGCACCGTACATATTGCCATGGTCGGTAAGGGCGACTGCACCCATTCCAAGGTCCTTCGCCCTCTTAATGAGGTGGTCTATCCGACAGGCCCCGTCCAGGAGGCTGTATTCGCTGTGGACATGAAGGTGAACAAAACCAGTGCTCATTTGTCTCGGATTACCTTAGGCTAATATATATGGTGTGTATCTCAAAAAGTCAAACAACATTTTGTACATTTAAATATCATACGGACAGGACGAAACTTACGGAACAAATTTTTTTGGTGCGTTAGCGGGGCGCTATATCAGAGGCTGCTATTGCAGTCAGAAGGCACTGCGGGCCAATACCTTTCTTATAGTTTTATACTTGAAATTCGGCGTTAGAGCTGATAGTATCTCACGTTCGGAAGTCCCTTCCGCACGTGAAATCTTACTATTCCGGAAGGGCCTTTGCCACGATTCCGTATTAGAGGAGAGGTGATGACGTGCGATATTCTGAAAGGAGAAGGCCATGCTAGTAGGTTCTAAGGGACTTACCATAATTTCAATAATCATGGGGCTAGTAGCGATTTTTAGTCTTGGACTTGGAGTTACGGCCACCTCTAAATATCGCACTCAGAGACACAGGGTCTTGGAGCTGGAAGAAAGACTGCTCCTTGGGAAAGATGCCATGCTAAAGGTGCCGCAGGCGCAGCTTAAGGCCCAGGATGAGGCTGCCGCAAGACTGGAGGTGGAGGACGAGCTTGCCTCTGTAAACGAAGAGCTTGAGGCGCTGAAAGAGGAGTTTGCATCATACAGGCACGATGCAGAGCTTGTTGCCGTAGCCCAGGTCGTAGTAGGAAGGCTGCTGGCAGAGAGTGAGGCAAGCCTCAAAATAGCAAGAGAAGAGTTCGCCGCAGCAGACGAAAGAATCGCAGTGCTTGAAGAAGAAAAGACCCGGTTAGAAAAACAGGGCGCCGCGCTCGATCTCGACGTCCGCGCAGCAGAGACCAAGATACGCAACCTCACCAAGCAGCTCGGAGGCGAGACGTCGTCGCTTTATCAGGGTGGGCAGGAAGACGCCCAGGAAGGTGGGAAAGTTTCCCATCTAGGGTTTGGGCTGGCAGTAACTGGACACGAAATGGGCTCTCCTTCGGAACTGCATGAACTCAAGCAAAAGCTATGCGACCTGACCAGCGAACTGGTCACCCTCACCAAGGCAAAGGTTCATGCCGAGAAGGAAGTCGCAGCGCTTCAGCAAAGGCTGGCCGCGAGATAACCCCCACAAAAAAAGAGCCCCCATCGTCTAGTGGCCCAGGATGCCAGATTCTCAGTCTGGAGACAGGGGTTCGACTCCCCTTGGGGGTACTTGTTCTCCTGTAAGCACTTAATACAAAGCGACATTCCTTCTACCCCCTATTCTTGCCACCGCTGTGACACCGGACAGGTATCCCGCTTTACTACCAACGTTCCCGCCGCTTTCGTTTCTCCTTCTTTTTTTCCTCTGACCTCGTCCGGAAAAAAACGTACCATCTGTATATTATAATGCCGACCATAATCGATCCTGCAATCTTTGCCAATTCCCGAACTTCGTTCATGCTTATCATTTTGCCGCCTTCCGTTGTGTAGTCTTACACCCCCATGAACCGGCTTATTATAGCCCGTTTCAGGGATAGTCAATCTATAATCGCCCCGGGGTTTGTTCCGGGGCGACCGTCTCTCTCCCCAGCCACTTGAGGCCTTTCTTGTAAAGCGAAGGACAGCCCCCGGTAGCTGGCCATGTCTCATTTGACAATTTGACGTCTTGTGGTACACTTTCCGGCATGGATTGGCGTGAAATCCTAAAATCCCTGGGCATCGGTGATGCACTTTCCGGCATTAACTTGCGTTCTATCATAAAATCCCTGGTCCTCTTATGG
>JAZGAY010000019.1:0-5534 GCA_036475985.1 Candidatus Brocadiales bacterium | reverse complement strand
GAAGGGCGGGAGGTCTCAGGGCTTGGACGGGACGAGCTTGCGGACATAAGAACCGGAAAGATAGGCTTGGTGTTTCAGAGTTTTAATCTGCTGCCGAGGGTCACGGCACTGGGAAACGTGGAGCTGCCGCTGCTGTATAAGGGCGTCTCCCACAGGGCAAGAATAAAAAAGGCCGAAGAGGTATTGCACTCCGTCGGCCTGAGGGGCAGGGAACGCTACACGCCCAACCGGCTCTCGGGCGGAGAACAGCAGCGTGTTGCCATCGCACGGGCCATTATAAACAACCCCTCAATAATCCTGGCCGACGAGCCTACCGGGAACCTGGACAGCAAGACCGCTGCGGACGTTATGGATATCTTCGCGGGGCTGAATAAGCAGGGCATCACCATCATCCTTGTTACCCATGAGATGGATATAGCGGCGTATGCACACAGAAAAATCTTGTTCAAGGACGGTTGCGTAGTCGAGGGTACGGCGAACGCCCGTCCCAGGGCGCTGAAGAGCAGGGCCTGATATGAGACTCTTTATTGAGATATTTCGCACGGCGCTGGGCGCGATAAGGCAGAACAAGATGCGCTCCGGTCTTACCATGCTGGGCGTGACCATAGGGGTAGGCTCCGTCATCATCATGGTCAGCATCGGCATGGGTGCAAAGCAACAGGTGAAGGAACGCATAGAGGGGCTTGGAACCAACATGCTGTTTGTCTTCGCCGGGACCACCACGTCGGGGGGCGCGAGGGCCGCGGCAGGGACCAGTTTCACCCTCACGGTCGACGATGCGAAGGCCATTGCGAGAGAATGTCCGGACGTGGCAATGACCTCCTACGGAAAACGGGCGACGGAACAGGTCATATTCGGCAATCAGAACTGGAACACCGTTGTTGCCGGGGTAACGCCCGAGTACCAGTTGATCAGAAACTGGCCGGTGGGAGAAGGGACCTTCTTTGACGAGAGAGACATGGACAGGGCGGCCACCGTCTGTGTGCTTGGGTTTAAGGTGGCTGAAAACCTTTTTGTGAGGGGTGAAGACCCCCTGGGAGAAACGGTAATCATAAAAAGGGTGCCGTTCAAGGTTATCGGCGTCATGGCCCCGAGGGGAGCCATTGCCGGCGGCGGCGGGAGGGACCAGGACGACCAGATATTCATACCCTATACCACGGCCGAGTGGAAGATAGTGGGCTCCGTACTGCCCGGATATGTGAGCATCATCTACGTCTCGGCCATAGATTCCGAGGCCGTTGGGGATGCGGAAGGACAGATAAAGTCCCTTCTCCGGCAGCGGCATAATCTGCAGTCCGACCAGTCCGACGACTTTATCGTAATGAACCTCCGCGACATTGCCGCTACCAGGGAACAGATGGGCAAGATATTGACCTACCTGTTGGGCAGTATTGCGTCGGTCTCTCTGCTGGTTGGTGGGATAGGCATCATGAACATAATGCTGGTCTCTGTGACCGAGAGGACAAGAGAGGTGGGTATACGCATGGCGGTGGGTGCGAAGCAGCGTGACATCAGGACACAGTTCCTTGTGGAGTCTGTGGTTCTCAGTTGTATGGGCGGCGTCATCGGCCTGTGTATAGGCGTTATAGGGACAGAGGTCGTGTCCCTTGTGGGCGACTGGCCGGTGCTCATATCGCCGCTCGTGGTCCTGATAGCGTTTATCTTTGCCGTGGCGGTGGGTGTTGTCTTTGGTATTTATCCGGCAAATAAGGCCTCAAAACTCAACCCCATAGATGCCCTCAGATATGAATAGAGCAGCGGCTCCTTCCGTGGAAAAGTCATACTTGACAACAAGGAGAAAGACGGAGTGCATTATTATATAGTATGCAGTCAGGCGGAAACAGATGAGTGACGTTCGCATTAAAGTGGGTGCGTACGCCGGCTATAAGGCGGAAGAAAGGCCCCTCGGCTTTACGCTCGAGGACAAGGAGTACAAGGTAGAGGAGATACTGAGTGCTTCCCTGGAAGAGAGGGCGGGGAGGAGGCTGATGTTCTTCCGTGTGCGCACGAAAGAAGGAACCTTCAAGATATACTATTGTGCAAAGGAAAAACAGTGGTTCCTGGAACGGTAAACCTTTGAGAGGAGAAAGGGCATGAGCGCGAAACTCGACGTAAAGGCCATGGGACTGGCCTTCGGTATCCTGTTGTCTGTGGAGGTAATAGCGCTGGGATTGTTTGCTGCCTTTGCGGACTGGGGAACACCGTGGGTGGACTTTATCGGCTTTCTTTATATCGGCTACAAACCCACTCTGTTGGGCAGTCTGATAGGAGGGGTTTGGGCGCTGGTTGACGGCGCGATAGCCGGTGTACTCGTCGCGTTTGTATATAACAAGTTCGCGTCCTAACCGGTTACCGGGTCTGTTCACCCCGACTTATTATGCAGCTATGCCGGGGCGGCCTCTAGCGTCTTCTCTTTGAGGGACTCCACCACCTCGTCTATAAGACCGTACTTTCTTGCCTCTTCAGAGGACATATAGAAGTCCCTGTCAACGTCGCCTTCCACACGTTCAAGGGGCTGGCCGGTGTGACGGGTCAGTATGTCGTTAAGGCTCTTCTTCAGATGCATTATCTCCTCAGCCTGTATGCCGATGTCGGTTGCGGTGCCACGCATTCCGCCCCAGGGTTGATGCAGCATAATCCTGGTATGCGGCAGGGCGAACCTCTTGCCCTTCGTGCCGGCGGCAAGCAGGATTGCGGCCATACTAAAGGCCTGGCCTATGCAGTAGGTGGCAACGTCGCACGGCACAAACTGCATGGTGTCGTATATAGCCAGCCCGGCCGTGATGGAACCACCTGGAGAGTTTATGTACAGGTTGATGTCCAGGCTCTTGTTCTCATTCTGGAGAAAGAGCATCTGCGCAATAACCAGGTTCGACACGGCGTCATCTACGGGTGTCCCCACAAAGATTATGCGGTCCTTCAAAAGCCGTGAGAAGATGTCGTAGTGTCTCTCGCCGTAGCCGGTCTTCTCAATCACGTACGGCACGTAGAGCTGTGACTTGGGATGGCAATCGTTTTGTGTGGTGTTTAAATCTTTAGGACTCATTTAAAACTCCTTATTAACCTGCCTTCTGTTTCTTTTCTGGCTTCTGTTTACTTTCTACGGGCCTTTTGTCTTCGACCTTTTGTCTCTCTTCCGCCGGCTTCTCATCCTCTATCTCTGCCCCCTTCCTGACCAGTTCCAGCACCTTGGACTCTTTCATCTGAAGCCTCAGGGTGGATAGAGAACCGTGTTTTTCAAGCTCGCGGCGCATTTTAAGCGGCGTCATCTGATAGACGGTCGCCATTTGTTGAATCCGCTTTTCGACCTCTTGTTCTGTGACATAAATCTTCTCTTTGCCTGCGATATTTTCCATGATTAGGGACAGCTTGAGGTCCCTTTCGACCGCTCCCTTGGAGGTGGTCTTCATTGCTTCGCCTTCCCTGTCTATCTCTTCGATGGGAATACCCCTCTGGAGCAGGTCCGTCTTGTGTCTATACAGCCTCTCGTTTGTCTGTGCCTCGACCAGGTCTGCGGGCAGCTCGGTGTCCAGCATGTCTGCGAGTTTTTGATACATCTGGGTCTGAAGGTCTTCCTCCACCCATCTCTTTTTGTCTATTTCCAGTTGCTTTTGTACGTTCTTTCGCAGTTCATCCAGGGACGAAACGCCGAATTGTTTTGCCAGTTCGTCGTTTATCTCCGGGGCCTTTGGTCTCTTTATCTCCCTTACGCTTATTTCAAGGGTTGCATCCTTGTCTCTGTAGTCCGCAAGGCGGAACTTGGCACCGAGGTTGACCTTCGTCTCCCGTTTTTCTCCGGTCTTGGTCCCCTTAAGCGATTCTAGCAGTTCCGGTGCCGGGATATCCAGAAACATTTCGCCTGAAACCCACACCGATACCTCCTCGTCCCGGTGTATGACCTTGCCGCCCGCCAGCACCTTGTAATCGCAGATAATCTGGTCACCTCCCTGCACGTCACCCTTTTCCTCTGTCACCAGTTGCATCTTGCCGAGGCTTAGATTCTTGAGGGCCGATTCCACCTCTTCGGGGTTCACCCGGGCAGCCCTTCTCAAGAGCTTCAGGCCCTTATAATCCTTGGCCTCAATGGCAGGCTTGACTTCGAGCGTAACGTCGAATTTCAGCGTCTTTTCGCGGTCAAACTCTATCTTCCCGAGTTCTGGAGAGCCGATGGGCTCAAGCTTGTGCAGGTTCAGTGCGCCCTGGTATGCGTCGCGAACAAGGGTCTCCTTAATCTCTTCTTCAATCTGTTTGCCGAACTGGCGCTCGATAACGCTTCTGGGAATCTTACCCTTGCGGAAGCCCGGGACCTTTGCTGTAGCTCGCACCTCCTGAAAACGCCTTTCATACTGCCCGTCTATCGTTTCCTTCGAGACCGCTATGTCCAGCCGCTTTTTGCAGGGTCCGACGTCCTCGATTGTTACGGTCAGACCTTCTTCCTTAAAATTCTCCACAGCACTCCTCAAAAGTATATCTGGAGCGGGTGGTGGGGTTCGAACCCACGACATTCACGTTGGCAACGTGATGCTCTACCACTGAGCTACACCCGCCTGTCTTCCGGGGTATTACCGAAGACCCTATTATATAACAGGGTTGGCGATTAGCCACGGACTATTCCGGACAATCATTTCATGGTGCGAGAGGGGGGATTCGAACCCCCACGGGGTTTACCCACTAGATCCTAAATCTAGCGCGTCTGCCAGTTCCGCCACCCTCGCTACACAAGCCAGGGTCTATTGTCTCCGTGTGTCTTCCCGGTCATCCGGGCGCTTGGAAAGGCGAATCTCGCCCGTGCTAAAATTCGCCCGCGTTGATGACACGCGCCGGACTTGAGGTGAAGGCGAACAAATGACAAGAAAGAGCAAATTTAAGGTCTCAACAGGTTCTATTATATATACAAAAAGATGGTACGCCCTGGAGGGATCGAACCTCCGACCTACTGATTAAGAATCAGTTGCTCTACCGGCTGAGCTAAGGGCGCATGAAATTTTTTAGGGCTGTTCCAACCGCAGACAACAATAAAATCGGCCACCCGGACAGTGGCGCGCCCGGCAGGACTCGAACCTGCAACCGTTGGATTCGAAGTGCGCCTGAAGCAGATTAGCAATTTGGATAAATAAGTTCAAGTAGTTTCTTATATGGTCTTTAACGAGATGGGAACATAGCTGTTCAAACCAGTATTTTCAGCCTTTTTAGCAAGGTTACTTCACAATTACTACACAGTAATATTTTGAGTTGTCATGGACACCTATTGGACACCAAACTCACCCTCACCCACCGGTGGGAGTGAGGACATAGGAGTGAAACAAAATGGAGCATGAAACACAGATAAAAACTGCTGAAAACGGGCTGGAAAACGGCTCAAAACTGAGTGAAAAACAGACCGGATATATACTGCTTAGAAAGCAGGGGATGTCAATTGCAGATGCCGCTAAAGCAACGGCTTACAGTCTTGGATACGCATATCAACTAGAGAAAAAGCTGACAGGCTATGACCTGACAACGGAATTTTGGCTATCAGATGCGACCAAGGCCCT
>JAZGAY010000189.1:0-8606 GCA_036475985.1 Candidatus Brocadiales bacterium | reverse complement strand
GGCAAAAGATCCTGGTTCGTCCATATTTGACAGCTGCCGGGAGGTGTACGGGCAACTGGGCGCGATGGGGTTTAAAGAAGTAGTGCTAACGGGTTCCGAACGCTTTGCATCGAGCAAGACGCTTGCCCTCGTGGAGAGAAACCTGTTTGCCGGACGCCCGGTCATCGCCACTGCCGGTACGGACGCCGGCCTGGCGGTAATAGAGGCGGTGAACATAGAGGACGAGGTGGAGCAGATGGCGCGCCGCATCTACAAAATGGTCGGTCCCCTGCGGTTCTGTGATATCGGGATAATACTGCGAGACGTAGGACCTTATTATGACCTTATGGAGACGGTTTTCGCCAGGTACGGCATCCCGCTCCGGCTGTACGTCAAGAGGCCGCTCAACGAGAGCCCGCTGGTAAAGACTATCATGAACCTGTTCCGGATTTTCGCCGCAGATTGGAGAGACGATACTCGCGTGCTTGAGGTTATCAAGTCACATTATGTTAAATCACCGCGGAACGGACCCCCTTCCAACGGGCCCGGGCTTCCTGCACAGGAGGTGGACCGGTTTGAGCGTGAGGCCCTGAAGAGAGGTCTTTTGACGGGCAGAGACAGCTGGTTGAAGCTGGCAGGGGAGGGACAATGGCCCGGTATACAGGGATTCCTTGGAAAAATGGCGGAACTGGAGAAGGGGGTTTCTGACCCGAAGGGTGCCGGTGCATTCAGGGAGTGGTTCCTTACGGTGATAGATGAATGCATAGTAATTCCGGGCGCTACAGACCCGTCGTGCGGGGAGCTTGTCAAGATAGAGGCCCGGGCATTGAGGTCGTTCCTGTCGGTGCTTGACTCGCTCCCGCGTATCTTGGGGGATGGACGGATTTCATTCAACAATTTTGTGGAAGAGCTCTCCGGCGCCGTCTCGGCCTCTTCGTACGCGCTCAAGGACAAGCGGCAGGACGTGGTCAACGTAATAGATGCGCTTGAGGCCCGGCAGTGGGAACTCCCGGTGGTGTTCGTAGGCGGACTGCTGGAGAGACAGTTTCCCAGACAGGCCCGCGAGAACCTTTTCATGAGTGACAGAGACCGCCGGCAGCTCAACGACCTCTCGGGTGTGAACCTCAAAGAGCACCTCAAGAATTCCGCCGAAGAAGAACGCTTTCTTTTCTACATCGCCCTCACCAGGGCCAGGGAGAGGCTCGTCCTTTCATACCCTGCCATGGACAGCCGCGGCAGCCCGAACATCCCGTCCTTCTTCCTGAGAGAGGTGAAGAAACTCTTTAGCGCCGAGAGTTTCAGCAATATTTTCATAAAAAGAATCCCGTCCGACATCATCCCTGCGGCTGGAGACGTAGTCACACAAAAGGACCGGCGTAATTTTGTCTGCTACTACCTGAATACGCCCTACAGGAAGGGCAGCGATAAGGAGACGCTTCACGTACTCTCGCGCATGACGTATAACGGCCTTCGCACGGAAGACACGGGGCTTATCGAAGACCTGAAGGTGGCCCTGGGGACCCCGGAGATGGGCGACATAGGGGGACACCGCGGGGTAATAGGGGAAATTTTCCCGTCATTCAGGGCGACCCAGTTCAGTGACTTTGCGCAGTGCCCATTCCTCCACTTTGCAAGGCACATACTGCGGCTTAAGGCCCTCAGGTCACTTGCCGAAGACGGGCTGAGCCCCTTGCTCCAGGGCGACATAATCCACGAGACGCTTCGAAGGTACTGCGAGGGGAAGGCGGCGGATATAAGTAACGTATTTAAAGGCGTCTTTGCCGGGAAGACACGCGGACTACGTCTTGGACTCGGTGAATTACAGGTAAGGGATGCGATGCTGCAGGCGCTAAGGTCATTTGTCGAGAAGGACAGGCAGTACGAGGACCTTCTCCCGCTAAGGCCCGAGTATATTGAGAAATCCTTTGGCGGCAGTGGCGAACCGGCCCTTGAGATTCACGACACTCAGGGCATGGGCCCGGACACCATAAGGATAAGGGGGAGAATAGACAGGGTAGACGTGGCGGAGGTAGACGGTGAGCGTATCGGGCTTGTGCTCGACTATAAATATGTCAGGTATGCCGACGGCGGTCTGACGAAAAGCAAATTCAAAGAGATTGAGGAAGAAGGCGTGGACCTCCAGTTGCCTATATACCTGATGGCGGCCAGGGAATTTCTAGACGTCACGCCGGTAGGCGCACAGCTGTATACGCTGAAGCCGCCCCCGGAACGGAGCGGAATATTGGAATTGCGGGTTAAACAACTGGCCCCGTCGCTTACGGTAAAGGGTATGCCTTTCATAGAAGAAAGAGACATGGAGGCGTTCCTAGAGCATTCAAGGGACCACATACGTAGACAGGCCGGGGGTATTATGTCCGGGTGCAAGGATATATTGCCCAGGGACGTCCAGAGGTGCGAAGAAGGAAGGTGTGAATTCCTTGACGTGTGCAGGTTTGAGAAATGGTCCGCAGGCAAGAAAGGCAAATGAGGCAAATGAGGTAAATGGGACAAACGGGGCAAACAATCATGTCTTCCCTGACCAGGGCGCAAAAAGACGGTGTAGAGGCCGTTAGCCCTGACGTCTGTGTCACGGCGGGTGCAGGTTCCGGAAAGACCCGCGTACTGGTAGAGCGTTTTGTCTACCTTGTGGTCAGCAAAGAGGTTCCTATCCACGATATATTGGCCATTACCTTTACGGAGAAGGCGGCAAACGAGATGAAGCAGAGGATAGCGGACCACTTCGAGGAACATGGTCCTGTGGAGAAGCTGCGGGAAGTAGAGTTTGCCTACCTTTCCACAATTGACAGTTTTTGCGCCAGGCTGCTGAGGGAGCACGCGCTCGAGGCGGACGTCGACCCTGAGTTTGCCGTCCTGGACGAATACGAATCCCGGTACCTGCTACGCGACCTGGCCGCGGGACTTCTTGCAAAATGGGAGACTTCTAACCCGCGGGACTTCAGCGCCCTCCTCAGTGGGCTTCACTGCCAGGACCTTGAGGGAGCTGCAGTCAATATCATAGGCAGGATTCGCAGCACCGGTATCGCAATA
The DNA here is from genome assembly GCA_036475985.1 of Candidatus Brocadiales bacterium. Lineage (GTDB taxonomy): Bacteria > Planctomycetota > Brocadiia > Brocadiales > Bathyanammoxibiaceae > Bathyanammoxibius. The sequence goes on along the minus strand of JAZGAY010000189.1, from coordinate 5,579 downwards.
CGGCAAATAGTTACACCGGATGTCACCATTGATGAGATAGAAATGGTAGCGAAAAAAATCTCCAACTGCCTGGATGAGTTAAAGGGGCATCTTCAGGGGGGAGCAGTCACCGGCAAGATGGCAGAAAGGATCAGCGCAATCACCTCTAAGCTGGAGCCGGTTATCGAAGGCCTTTGTCGGGAGCCCGGTAAACTGACGGTAGACGACATAAACTGCATTGGCGAGGTGCTAAAGGAGCATGGGAGCCTCAGGGTCTCCGAGGCCGTAAAAGGAGACCTCACAGGCCTGCGCGAGGAACTGTTTCCGGAGCTGCGCAGATTATTTTTTGAGAGGGAATCTGTTGTCACAGGGCTGGCGTTAAGGAAATTTTTGATAGAACTGGCCGAGAAGTATGGGGGGGAGAAACGGTCTCGAGGCGTGCTGGACTTCGCCGACCTTGCAGAAAAGGCAATCCAGCTCCTGGAGAACGCCCCGCGTGTGGGGCTTGAGCTCGGCAAAAAATTCAAACACATACTTGTCGACGAGTTTCAGGACACCAACAAACTGCAAAAGACGCTGATAGACCTCCTCAGGTCGCATGGCAACCTGTTTGTGGTGGGGGACGCGCGGCAGTCGATCTATGGTTTCAGAGACGCCGACCTCGACGTGTTTCTAAATTACCGGCGGGATATCGCTGCGAAGACCGGGGCCGTAATACGGCTGGACGAGAACTTCAGGACAAGGCCGGAGATAATCGAGTTTATTAATCTGGTATCCGGGGGTGTTCCGGAGGGAGGCGGCAGGGTAGAATCTTCGGAACTTGTTGCGGCCTCGTCTTTTAAGAGCAAGAAAAGCCCGTCCGTGGAGCTGATAATGGCGGAGGGGGGTAACATGGACGAGGCCCGCCGCATCGAGGCCGCTGCGCTTGCCCGGCGTATTCACGACATAGTCGAAAGGGAAGAGGTCAGGATTACCCGACTGGGCGCGCCGACACAGGGCACCGCCGTCTCTTACGGCGATATCGCCATCCTCCTGCGCAGTACCGCGGACATAAAGTTGTACGAACGTGCCCTGGCAGAACTGAGTATACCCTTCTTCATCGTCAGGGGGAGAGGGCTGTATAACACGAGGGAGATAACGGACCTCGTAAATCTGTTGCGGGTGATTGACAACCCGCTGGACGAGATAAGACTTGCGGCGGTTCTACGCTCGCCGTTTGTGGGCGTAAGCGACGAGTGCCTGTTCTGGTTGTCGCATTACAGTAAGGACAAAAACGGCGACGGGAAGGAGATATTTTATACGCTCGAGCGGGCGGATAACGTGCCGGAGATAGAACCATGCCACAGGGACCGCCTGCTGAGATTCGCGGAGCAGACACGGCTGTTCCGCAGCCTCAAGGGACGGCTCTCTGTGGGTGCGCTCATGGACGCCGTAATTGACAGGACCGGTTACGATACCAGGATGCTGGCCCTCCCGTCAGGGAGACAAAAGTACGCAAACATACGCAAGGTTTTGGAACTGGCCAGGACCCTTGATAAAAAGGGCTTTTCGGGGCTTAAGGAGTTCTTTGACGTAGTCTCGGATTTTAAGGTTATGGAGACGAGAGAGTCTGAGGCGCCGACGGACGTGGAGAAAAGCGACGTGGTAAGGCTCATGACCATCCATTCCGCGAAGGGACTTGAATTCCCTGTGGTGGCCCTCGCAGACCTGAGCAGGGGGAGGCGTAACACGTCGGACGACCTTCGCTTCTCAAAGAAGACGGGTCTCGGGTTTAAGGTGCTTAACCCGCTCACGAGGAATCCGGAAGAGACCCGCAGCTATCGTCAGATAGACGATGAGCAGGAACAGAAGGACACGGAGGAGATGGAGCGCGTCTTATACGTTGCACTGACGCGTGCAGAGGAACACCTGCTTCTTAGCGGGGCGCTGGGCTCCCGCAGCAAGGTGGCGGGGTGGTTAAAGACCCTGACAGAAAGACTGGGCCTGTCTGTTGGTGCTGAAAGCGATACGCCGGAGTCGGTTGTCTATGGGGACAATGGCCGCACGCTTCGGGTAATCAAGGAGGTTGCCCGGCACAGGACGCGCCGGTCGTTTAAGAGATTGCCGCCGGTGGACAGACAAAAGATTCTGGGCGGGAAAAAGCTCGGGCTCCCGCCGGAGGCTTCCGCACCCACGGGAGACGTCTTCTCATCGTTAAAGACCGCTCCGGAGCGTGTAGGCGGCGGGGGAAATTATGTGTACTCTGCTACCGAGATTATGTCTTTTATCCTGTGTCCCAGGTTATATTATCTTGGATATAAGATGGGATTGCCTGCGGTACAGACTGAGCGGCCGGAAGACACGCCGGATAGTCTGAGGGGGCAGGACGAGATCAGGAAAGACGTGATGGGCAACATTGCGCACGCGGTTCTGGAAAGATATAGACCCGGCTCCGCGCGGTTGGAGTTGAGAGAATGTGTCCTGCAGGCCTTTGAGGAGGCATTGGTTCACAGGCCGGCAGGCGGACAGGCCGACACGGTCGCAAAGTGGGTGGAAGATTTCTATTCAGGCCCCGTTGGCAGCGTGGTCAAGACCGCAAGGAGGGTGGAGAGGGAACTTCCGTTTATTTTTAACCACAGGGGAAACGCCGTCAGGGGTGTGATAGACCTCCTTTTTTCTCCAAATGGCGCGGATCTGCATCTGGTAGATTACAAGACCTCCACGGCCATACCGAAGGAGATAAGGGGTTACGAGTTTCAGATGAGGCTGTACAGTCTGGCGGTCGAGGCCATTTACGGGCGGAGACCACGCGAGGCCCTGCTGTTCTTTATTGCCTTACAGGAGACCAGACCTGTAGACATATCGGTGGGGGCGATGAAAGGCCTTGAGGATGAACTGGAGTCCTTCTTCAGGGCACAGGAGCATGACACTTTTCCCGAGAAGAAGGGCCCGCATTGCGAGTGGTGTGAGTATCGCGGGTATTGTGGTGGCTCTTGACAGCGCTGTAGTGGCGGCAGATTTTTTTGAGGAGTTAATAACCGTGTCCGCGGGTTGTCAGGGCTTTTCCAGGCCGTTTGTACAGCGAATGGGGATGTTTCTGCGCCGTGAGTAAGGGAAGTTCGGTTTGTCGGCCTTTGTCGCGTGTGGCCTGTGATAGAGGTGAAAGACAATGGCCTGGGTGAGAATGGACTTTGGTTTCTTGCCGAGTTTTTTGAGCCTTTCCCTCAGGTCGCCGTCTTCCTGACCCCAGCCCACGAAGTTTTCATCAAACCCGTTGACCTCGTAGAGTGCCTTTTTGGGGACGGAGAAATTCAGCCCGAGGAACTTTGGTCTTCGCTTCTTTCCCACAAGCATGTAGAAGACGTTCTTCCGCTGCCTCCACCGCAGCTTGGACATCGTATCTTCGGTAAGTTCTTCCTCAAACTCCCCGTTAACGACGGCGTCGGTCACAAGCGTATCGCTATAGGCCTTTGAGAGCCGGATATGACCTCCCCCAAGGATGTAGTCTTCACCGGAATTTGAGACATGGGTCTTGACAAAATCGGCCTTGGGTATGCAGTCACCGTCAGAGAATATGATATAGTCATGCTGACAGGCCTTTATACCCTCATTACGTATCCTGGCCAGCCTGAAGCCATTATTCTTCTGCCACACGTGTTTTACGGGAAAAGGCGCGTGAGACTTGAACTTCTCAATAACTGCGACGGTATCGTCCGTGGAGCCGTCGTCGGCGATGACGAGCTCAAAATCCTTGCTCGTCTGCCTCATGTACCCCAGCAGGCTCAGCTCAAGATACTTCGCCCTGTTGTACGTACTAAGTATTACGCTTGCATGCATTACGAACACCCCAAAACAAGGATAACATATATAAACTATATAAGTTAAACAGGCGTGCGTCAATAGTGTAAACTCAGGACTTGACTTATCTTAGCGCATTAATATAATCCCTTTAGTCTCAGATGGATATGAATATTAGATGATGAAGGTCATATATGTTCTCAGTCATTGCCACAGGGGAGATGACTATAATAAGGAAATCTCCAAACTCGATTCCATCGTCCACCAATACGCATACCGGCTCAGGAATTACACCGACCGCTACCAGGTAGAGTGCTGGTGGACGGAAAAGAGAATTTCCTCGCCAATCACCGCGCATGAGGACGGTATCACCTTCAGGGCCTTCCCCGCGGCGTCATTTAAGTATCCATATAGATATATCTCGTTCTCGTTGTTAAGGGCACTAATGCGTGAATCCGGGAAGGGGCCTGTGCTGATCTTCATCCATGGGCTAAGAGGCAAGTGGACGTCACTGATCCCCCTGTTCATAAGAAACGCGCCGATAGTAATCCAGCAGCACGGTGAGAATACAAGCTATCGGAGGACTCGCTTGATAAAGAGGCCGTGGTTGATTCCACTCTCCATGCTGGAGAACATGGCCTTCAGGAACACAGACCACTTCTTCCTCCTGTTTCAGCATGCCAGGGAAGATATGAAGAAATACGCAAACCCGGAAGGACTGAGTGTTGTAACGTGTGGCGTGGATTTCAATCGCTTCAGACCAATGGATAAGACCGAAGCACGGGAGAAACTTGGTCTGGACACAAAGGGACATTATGTTCTCTTTGTGGGTAGAATAAACGAAAGAAAAGGTGTACGCTACCTGATTGAGGCCATGGGTGCGGTACTGGACGAATATCCTTCTACTGAACTGCTGCTGGTAGGCCACACACGCAGGGAGAAAATCTTTGCCGGTTTGAAGGAGTTGACCGAGCTTAATGGCATAGAGAAAAAAATCCACTTTCTGGGTTCAATCCCAAACAAGAGACTGCCACTTTATTACAATGCGGCAGATGTGTTCGTGTTGCCCAGCCTGACCGAGGGTCTGGGGCTTGTTCTGGTAGAAGCGGCGGCCTGCAACTGCCCCGTTATAGGCACAGAGGTAGGCGGAATAGTCGACCTTATGAAGACGATAAAGAAGGGTATAATAGTGCCTCCTCGTTCACATGCGGACCTTGCAAACGCCATAAAGAGTGTGTTTAAACGGCCAGAGAAACACAATAGCGGCCTGAGAGAGGCCGTGCTCCAATACAGTTGGGACAATATCTTGGAGAGCACGGTTGACGTCTTTGAACGCCTGAAAAAAAATTACTTCCCTATCGAAGGCTATAGCCAGGGCAGTCAGGAATGAACAGAAAAAGCTCAGACGTAAAAGATAGCCTCAGAAGGACGTATCAGGACAAGGATGTCGCAAGGACGTACGAAGAAGAGAGAGACTTCCGCGAGGGAGATATATCGCTCCACTACGAGACCGAGGTACTGGCACTCTCAGACGCACTTGGGGACGTGAAGGGGCCGGTGTTGGAGGTGGCGGTAGGTACCGGAAGACTGTGCCGCAGGCTCCAGCGGTTTGGTACCGACTACGTAGGCATCGACGTGTCCATGCAGATGCTTGGAGAGGCAAAAAATTCCCTGTGGCAAGATACCCGGCGTCCCCGGCTCATAAGGGGCGATGCCTTCGAATTACCCTTTAAGGACGCCCACTTTAGCGCCGCCATATGTTTCCGCTTTATAAAGCACCTCGATGCCGGGGGCCGGAGGGCAATGTATAAGGAGATTAAACG
>JAZGAY010000188.1:0-9454 GCA_036475985.1 Candidatus Brocadiales bacterium | reverse complement strand
ATCCCTGGTCGTCTTATGGTTTATATTCTCTGCTGTTCTTGTAATCTACGCGATGATGTTTAAGAGGTGACAATTTTGTCCCCTGGTTGTAGGGCCATGTTATCGGGCCGGGCGGACCGTGCCGGAGGCAGATTCACCTTCGGCGGACTTTCAGCCTATGGCATGAGGCCGGGGGGGGGGGGGGGTGAAACAGTATATCGCAATGCCGAAGCCCTACTCCAGTTCCTCAAGCTCCGACTTGGGAGAGCGCATCATCAGGTCGCTTACGGCGGTAAGAGGGTCCTTGTCTGCGTATAGCACATTATAGACCTCTATTGAGATAGGCATTTCTACCTTGTGCTTTTCCGCCAACAACTTGACCGACCGCGTCGTAAAGAAGCCTTCGGCCACCTGCTCCATACCCTCGAGCACCTCTTTTACCTTCTTCCCTCTTCCTATCTCCAGGCCGACGTGCCTGTTCCGGCCGTAGGGGCTGATACAGGTGGTAATCAGGTCACCGAGCCCGGTGATGCCGCTGAACGTAAGCCTGTTGCCGCCCATCTTAACACCCAGCCGGGTTATCTCCACCAGTCCCCTTGTGATGAGGGCCGCCCTGGTGTTGTCTCCAAACCCCAGCCCCTCGCATATCCCGGCGGCGATGGCTATAACGTTCTTTCCGGCCGCGCCCACCTCAACGCCCACCATGTCGGGGTTGGTGTAGACACGGAAGCGGTCCGTAAAAAATACCTTTTGTATGTCATCGCACGCCTCGTCTCCCGAGACGACCACCGTGGTGGGCAGATTGCGTGCCACCTCTTCGGCATGGCTGGGACCCATCATGAGTCTAACGGGAACGTCGCCCAGGACGTCCCTTATCACCCCGCTTGCCAGTAGCAGCGTCTCGTTCTCTATGCCCTTGACCACACTCAAGAGGGTTGTACCGTTCACATAATGAGGTTTGAATCTTTCCATAACAGACCTGAGGTAGGGGGAGGGGACTGCCACAACGACAAGCTCCCGGCCGTCGGCCGCCTCGGAGAGGTCGCTGGTAAGCGGGAGTTCGGCGGGTATGGGGATGCCGGGGAGATATTTTACGTTCTCCCGCTTCTCCTTCATAAACTCTATATATTCAGGGGTATTGCCCCAGAGCAGGACGTCGTAGCCTTTCTTCTGAAGCAGGAGTGACAAAGCGGTGCCCCAGCCGCCATTACCCAGGACTGAAATCCTTCTAAACGGCTTCATTTGGTTATGGCTTTTCGGTGGGAAGTTCTTCTAAAAGGGGTGCTGAGACCACTTCGCTATCGTAAACAGGGAAAGAGGCGCAGAAGTCCGTTACCTCTTTCTGGACGGTTTTCTTTACCTCCTCATCCCAGGGTGACGAAAGCGCCTGGTCAATCCAACCGGCGATTGTGGTCATCTCCTGCTCCTTCATACCCCTGGTTGTGGCGGCAGCCGAACCCACGCGTATACCGCTGGTCTCGAAGGGCCCCCTCTCATCGAATGGGATGAGGTTCTTGTTGACGTAGATACCCACCTCCGCCAGGGACGCCTGTGCGTCTCTGCCGGAGAGGTCCTTATTGGTCAGGTTGATCAGGAAGAGGTGGTTGTCCGTGCCGCCGGTCAGCACATCGTAACCCCTGTCCATAAGTTCACCCGACAGGGCGCGCGCGTTTGCCACCGTCTGTCTCTGACGCTCGCGGAACTCTTCTGTCAGGGCCTGTTTAAAACATACCGCCTTTGCCGCAATTATATGCATCAAGGGGCCGCCCTGCATGCCGGGAAACACCATCTTGTCGATCTTCGCCGCGTATTTCGCCCTGCTGAGTATAAACCCGCCCCGCGGCCCGCCCAGCGTCTTATGTGTGGTAGACGTGACAAAGTCTGCATAGGGCACGGGGTCCGGATGCTGTTTACCCGCTATAAGACCGGCGATATGGGCCATGTCGACCATCAGAAGCGCATCCACTTCACCAGCAATCTCCCCGAACCTGGCAAAATCTATTGCACGGGAATACGCACTCGCCCCCGCAATAATTAAGTCCGGCCGGAAGTCTTTCGCCTTCTTCAAGATGGCATCATAGTCCAGCAGCTTTGTCTCTCTATCTACACCGTAAGCGGCGGACTCATATATCTGCCCCGAAAAATTTTTCTTAAACCCGTGGGTAAGGTGTCCACCGTGAGTGATGTCCATGCCCAGTATCTTGTGTTCGGGGGTCAGGGCCGCAAAATAGACGGCCATATTGGCCTGTGAGCCTGAGTGGGGCTGGACGTTGACGTGCTCGCCGCCAAATAGCGCCTTGGCCCTTTCAATCGCCAAACGCTCCACTATGTCTACGTTGCCACACCCGCTGTAATACCGCTTGTTCGGGTAGCCCTCGGCATATTTATTGGTAAGTACCGAGCCCTGGGCCTCGAGAACCGCAGGGGTACAGTAATTCTCCGACGCTATCAGTTCCAGATGAAACTGCTGGCGTTCCATCTCACCTTGAATTGCCTGCCAGACCTCCTGGTCAACCTGTTTTAAAGAGTCCATCTATAATTGTCTTCCTCTTTTCGTCTTTCTCAAGGGGCCTTGGCCATCGAAGGCCCTTGCTCGATAAGTTTCTGCCTGAGATAGGCATCTATAAAGTCGTCAATATCCCCGTCCAGCACTGCCTGTGTGTTGCCGGTCTCTTTACCGGTACGCAAATCCTTTACTAGATTGTACGGGTTTAGTACATATGAGCGTATCTGGCGGCCCCAGGCTATCTCCCCCTTCTCATCACGGAGCGCGTTTCTTTCCTTCTCCCTCTCCTTCTCCTGCAGCTGATAAAGCCTCGCCACGAGCATGTTCATGGCCGTCTTCTTGTTTTTGTGCTGGGAACGGTCGTTCTGGCACTGTACTACGATGTTCGTCGGGAGGTGGGTAATCCTTACGGCGGAGGAGGTCTTGTTTACGTGCTGCCCGCCTGCTCCGCTTGCCCGGAACGTGTCTATCCTGACGTCTTCCGGCCGCACTGCCACCTCTTCTCCCTTCTCCATTTCAGGAACAACGTCTACGGCCGCAAAGGACGTGTGTCGTCTCTGGTTTGTATCGAAGGGCGATATTCTCACAAGCCTGTGCACGCCGACCTCCGCACGGAGATACCCATTGGCCCATTTTCCTTTTACGTGCACGACCGCCCTCTTGATACCGGCCTCTTCACTCGGTTGTATGTCGACCACCTCGTATACGTAACCGTTTTTCTCCATCCACCTGCAGTACATCCTCAGGAGCATTGCGGCCCAGTCGCAAGACTCGGTGCCCCCGGCACCGGCGTGTACGCTCAGATATGCATTACTCCGGTCGTGAGGATGGCTGAGCAGGGATTTGATTTCAAGCCCTTCCAGACTCTTTTGGAACGTGCTGATGTCCCTCCCCAGCTCCGCCGCAATAGTCTTATCCTCTTCGGCCAGCTGGGCAAGCACGGCGAGGTCTTCCCAAAATTTTTCCAACTCCCTGAATGGCGTGGTTACTTCTTTGAGATTCTTGAGCCTTTTCAGGGTTTCCTGGGCCTTTTGCTTGTCTTTCCAGATGTCCCCGGAGGCCATTCTTTTCTCAAGCAGCCTTTGTTCCTTGTACCTGGCTGCCAGGTCAAAGAGAGTCTCCCAGGCTAATGAGGCGTTCATGGAGGGCGGTTAGATTTTTTTCCATTACTATAAAACTTTCGTATCGTTAAGTCCTTTTGTTTTCACGAAATAATTATATTTTGGTGCATCATAAAAGTCAAACTGTTTTTCACTACCGCAACGCCTCATACTTGCGCTGAGAGGTCTTTTATAATAGAATTTTTGAGACGCTCATGCGTATAATCGCCGGCACAGCCAAAGGAAGACGTTTGTATTGCCCCAAGGGTTTGGGGATAAGGCCCGCAAGGGACAGGGTGAAGGAGTCTCTCTTCAACATCCTGGGCGGGCTTGTAACGGACAGTTCGGTCCTTGACCTCTTCGCCGGCACAGGGGCAGTGGGAATAGAGGCACTCAGCAGGGGTGCAAAGTCGTGTCTCTTTGTCGACAGCAACGCCTCTGCCATATCCTACCTGCAGAGAAATCTTCGTAACGCGGGTCTGGAGTCAAGGGCCAAAATACTAAAGATGGACGTCTTTAGGTTGTTACCGCACCTTGTGAAGAAGGGTATGTACTTCGAGCTGGCCTTTGTCGACCCCCCGTACAAGACCATTGAGGACGCCAAGGATGGGAAAAGGCTCATACAACTCCTCGAAGACCTTGCGGAACACAGGATATTGAGGGAACCCGGTATAGTCGTCTTGGAGTACAGGGCCAAGGGGGCTGGGATACCTGAGGAAATGGGTAGGCTGGTACGCTTTGACGAGAGGAGCTACGACGCCACCCACCTCGGCTTCTGGCATCTTTCCAACAGTGAAACGTAAGTCATTGAAATCAAATAAGATCCTCACCTTGACCGCCCCGGCAAAGATAAACCTCTTCCTGGAAGTGCTGGGCAAGAGGCCGGACGGCTACCATGAGCTCGAGACGGTCATGCAGGAAATAGACCTCGTAGACACACTGACCCTGGAGGAGATGGGGAAAGGCATAGAACTTACGTGCACGCAACCCGACGTCCCGTGCGACGAAAACAACCTTGTATGGAAGGCCATCCACATCTTTCAGAAGGACACGGGCGTAAAAAAGGGAATTAAAGTTCACCTTGAAAAGAGGATTCCTGTTGCAGCAGGGCTTGGCGGCGGGAGTTCGGACGCTGCGGCCACACTAAGGGGCATAAATACTTTATGCAACACTGGCTTGAACGACTCGGAACTGATGGATATGGCCGCTCGGCTGGGCTCAGACGTCCCATTTTTCATAAAGGGCGGCACCGCCCTGTGCAAAGGGAGAGGGGAGATCGTAACTCCTTTAACCGTAAGGCGCAAATTTTCTTACATTGTTCTATATCCTGACATTAAGGTTTCTACCGCAAAGGTTTACAACAACCTGAAAATTGATTTGACAAGGGAAAAAAAAGATGTTAGCTTTGTACTGTCCGCGCTTTTATCGGATGCTGGAAATTTGCCGAACAATTCGCTCTTTAATAGATTAGAGGCAGTAGCTTTAAGATTATACCCGGAACTTAATGACTTTAAAAGGCTTCTTGAAGGTTGCCTACAGGACGGTGTCCTGCTATCAGGAAGCGGCTCTGCTATCTACGGTTGCTGCGATGGCCAAGAGAGGGCCGAGAACGCCAAAAAAAAGCTAAACGAGCAAGGAATAGAGAAGGCTTTCGCGGTGTCAAGTATGTTACCTGCAGCATTGGCATGAGTTTAGAAAAAGGGGGTAGTAACGTGGAAATTACAGAAGTCAGAGTGAAACTAACCGAAGCCAAAAAGAATCGACTGCAAGCCTTCTGCAGCATTACCATTGACGACGACTTCGTAGTAAGAGACCTGAAGGTTATCGAGGGTCAAAAAGGGGCCTTTGTGGCCATGCCCAGCAGAAAATTGACCGACAGGTGTCTAAAATGCGGCGGGAAGAACCATGTTGAGGCAGGCTACTGCAGCGAGTGTGGTGCAAAACTGGACGAGAAGCGCGGACTGAAGAACCAGAGCGGCGGAAAGATAAAGCTCTACGCCGACACGGCACATCCGATCAATTCGAAATGCCGGGAATACATACAGGCGCGCGTCCTGGCAACGTATCAAGAAGAGTTAAAGAAGTCTACCCAACCGGGATATAAATCCCCCGATCTAATGGTTGACACCGGTTATGACGACGTCAACCTTAAGGAGGATCAGGAGCATCGTTTTGGAGAAGGAATTTTTCCTTAAAATTTATAGTAACAACAGCGACGTAAGGCCCTCCGTACCCCTACGCAAGGTGGTGGCGTTGTCAGCAGGTCTGGCCACCTGAGTCGCCTGCCCACGAGTCTGGACCTTCTCTGCCTGCTTATTTCTGTAATTGTGACGGCGACCCATCTACTTATTTCTTGTACCATACTTTCATTAGTTTGAGATTTTTGTAAGACAAAATGACAAAAACAGGCGCACAGACACTTATAGACACGTTGCTCAATGAAGGGGTGGAGTACGTCTTTGGCCTCCCGGGTGGTGTCGTTTTGCCCCTTTTTGATGCCCTCTACAGCTCACCCTTAAAATTCATACTGACCAGGCACGAGCAGGCCGCGGGGCACGCGGCAGACGGCTTCGCGAGGGCTACGGGCAAGGTCGGAGTCTGCCTGGTCACGTCCGGACCCGGCGCAACCAATCTCACCACCGCCATTGCCACCGCTTATATGGACTCGGTGCCGATGGTGGCCATCACGGGCCAGGTGAAGACCAACCTTATAGGGAGCGACGCCTTCCAGGAGGCCGACGTAATGGGCATAACGCGCCCCATTACCAAACACAGCTACCTCGTAAAGGATTTGAACGACCTGCCGAGGATAATAAACGAGGCATTTTACATCGCCAGCACCGGCAGGTGCGGGCCGGTCGTAATCGACCTCCCTGTCGACATCACAATGAATACTACGAACAGTCCGCGGCCTGAAGAGATTGACCTGCCCGGCTATAAGCCCAGGTTCCATGGCAACCCGAGGCAGATCAAGCTTGCCTCCGAGGCCATAAACAACTCCCAGCGTCCGGTGCTGTATGCCGGCGGGGGTATCATACTGTCCGGGAGCTCTGAGGAACTGCGCCAGCTGGCCGAGAAGGCCAATATACCGGTCACCACCACGCTTATGGGGCTGGGTGGGTTTCCGGAGACCAGCCCTCTTTCGCTTGGTATGCTGGGGATGCACGGCACGTGTTACGCCAACCACTCCGTTCAAGATAGTGACCTGCTCATAGCGGTCGGTTCGCGCTTTGACGACAGGGTGACCGGGAAGATTGACGAGTTTGCGCCACACGCAAAGATCATTCACATAGACATAGACCCTGCCTCTATCAGCAAAAACGTCAAGGTAGACATCCCGGTCGTCGGCGATGCCAAGAGCATTCTCACAGAACTCATAAAAGACGTGCGCTTTGAGGAACGGAAGGAATGGTTCGACAAAATAGACGGATGGAAGAAGAACTATCCGCTCTCCTATGATAACAGCGGGAAAGACGTTAAGCCGCAGTACGTCATAGAGCAGATATACGAGGCCACCAAGGGAGACGCCATAATAACCACCGAGGTGGGACAAAACCAGATGTGGGCGGCACATTATTATAAATTTACCAAGCCGCGCACCTTCATCTCCTCGGGTGGTCTCGGAACCATGGGATACGGGTTTCCGGCCGCAATAGGCGCGCAGCTGGGATGTCCCGGCAAGACCGTTATCGACATAGCGGGTGACGGAAGCATCCAGATGAACATCCAGGAACTGGCCACCGTTGTGCACCACAAGCTACCCGTAAAGATAGCGATACTGAACAACGGATACCTGGGCATGGTCCGTCAGTGGCAGGAACTCTTTTATAATAAGAGATACTCCCAGACCAAATTGAGCAACAACCCGGATTTTGTCAAGCTAGCGGAGGCCTATGGCGCAAAGGGGTTCATGGTGGACAACAAGAAAGACGTACGGCCCACCATCGACGAAGCCCTTTCCATAAAAGGGCCAGTTGTTATGGATTTCAGGGTGGCCCAGGAAGAGAACGTCTTTCCGATGGTCCCGGCCGGACAGGCCATCAACCGGATGATAGGCGGCATGGCATAGGGGATAGTGGAGCCCCATTATAGACATGAAACACACGATAACGGCAATAGTAGAGAACAAGGTCGGTGTCCTGGTCAGGATCGCCGGCCTGTTCAGCAGCAGGGGCTTTAACATAGACAGCCTTAATGTCGGCACAACCGAGAACCCGGAGCTCTCCAGGCTCACCCTCGTGGTCAAGGGCGACGCCGCCGTGCTGGAACAGGTCAGGAAACAGCTCGGCAAGGTCATTGACGTAATCAAGGTAACCGACATCACGGACAAACCGTACGTGGAGAGGGACCTGATGCTGGTCAAGATCAACGTCCCCCCGGGCAAAAGGGGTGAGGTCCTAGAGGTCGTAAACATCTTTAGGGGAAAGATCGTCGACGTGGGGCCTAAAGACATGATAGTGGAACTCTCGGGTACGGAGGACAAGGTAGAGGCCATGCTGGAACTCCTGCGACCCTATGGCATAAAGGAAACGGCCAGAACAGGCCAGATCGCAATGATAAGGGGAACAAAATAACATGGCAACGATATACTATGATAAAGACGCAGACCTGAACCACTTGAAGGGCAAGACCATCGCAGTCATAGGCTACGGCAGCCAGGGTCATGCCCAGATCCAAAACCTCAGGGACAGCGGTCTTGACGTCCTCGTAGGTCTTCGGCCCGGCGGGCCCAGCTACGAATCGGCCATGGCCCACGGATTTAAGGCCGTAACCATTGAAGAGGCCGCCAAGGCAGGCGATATTATACACATTCTGCTGCCCGACGAGGTTCAGGCAGGCATCTACGACTCGCAGATTGCGCGCCACCTGAAAAAGGGAAAAACCCTCAATTTTTCCCACGGGTTCAACATACACTTCAAACAGATCGTGCCGCCTGCGGACGTTGACGTGATAATGGTCGCCCCGAAAGGGCCGGGAGACCTGGTGAGGTCGGAGTACCAAAAGGGCGGCGGTGTGCCGTGTCTTCTGGCAGTCTACCAGGACCCCTCCGGCACGGCCAAGAACACGGCACTTGCCTACGCCAAGGGTATAGGAGGCACCAGGGCCGGAGTTATTGAGACGACCTTTGCCGAGGAGACCGAGACCGACCTCTTCGGAGAACAGACGGTGCTCTGCGGCGGGGTGTCCGCACTTGTAAAGGCCGGCTTTGACACGCTGGTCGAGGCCGGGTATCAGCCCGAACTGGCGTATTTTGAGTGTATGCACGAGCTGAAACTCATCGTGGACCTCTTCTACGAGGGAGGTCTCACCCGCATGAGAGGCAATATAAGCAACACGGCCGAGTACGGAGACCTCACAAGGGGCCCGGTGATTATCAACGAGGCCGTCCGAAAAGAGATGAAGAAGATTCTCAAAGACATACAAAGCGGCAAGTTCGCCCGCGAATGGGTCGAAGAAAACAAGAGCGGCGGTGCAAAATTCAACGCCCTTCGCGAGGAGGAAAAGGGCCTGCTTGTCGAAAAGGTGGGTAAGGAACTCCGTAAAAAGATGGGCTGGATACAGACGAAATAATTGTCTTTACCCGCAGCCTTGGGGTAAAATGAGGTTTGAAGGCACAATTTCTCCTTAAGGCGGCCAAAAAATGAGTCGAATTGTTATACACGATACCACGCTTAGAGACGGCGAGCAGTCCCCCGGCGTCAGTCTCAACCTGCATGAGAAGCTGCAGATAGCCCACCAGCTTGCGCGTCTGGGAGTCGACGTCATCGAGGCGGGTTTCCCCATTGCCTCTCCAGGCGACTTCGAGGCCGTCAAGGCCGTGGCGGAAGAGGTACGAAACTCCCGCATATCGGCACTGGCCCGCACACTG
>JAZGAY010000187.1:0-7208 GCA_036475985.1 Candidatus Brocadiales bacterium | reverse complement strand
CACTTGGCAGACATCTATTATTGGATGGGCCTATTTTTTGTAACTTCATTCTGCCAAAGATGTTACACGTAATCGGCTCTGGTCAAAAAACACCGGTGTAGAAATTTTTTGAAATTTTAAATATAATGTGTTGACATGTGTCGGATTTTATGTATACTTCCTGCGACATATTAGATGTTGGATTAATTCATTGAGGGGCATGATTTTAGTATGGTAGGAAGGGAATAGGCCCTGGCAGGGGGGTGGATAGACCCCAAGGGAATAGACCCTTTGCGAACTCTAAACAGAGACCGTTACGAAAGGAGTATTAATATGCATCTGGGAAAATGGGTATTTGCATTTATAATTGCTTTTTCACCTTTCATCTTTTCAACGGAATTTTTATCGTGTCATTCCGGTCCCGACTCCGGCAGGTCAATGTCGGCCTTTGGGGCTGAGCAGCTAACCGACACCGAGATTGGGCAGTTCCGTGCCCTTATGGAAGAGAGAAAGGATGCGGCCAGGCCCATAGAGGGCCCGCTCACCAGCGATGAGACGGCCTCAGTGAAGGGCCTGCTTAATCGGTTCGAGGGCGTAGAGTTTGGCGGCTTCATAGAGAACTTCTTCCAGTACGAATCAGTTCATCCCGGTGGAAGGGACAGCTCTGCTATCCCCCCGAAGGTCTTTGACCGGCAGGTAGACTCCTTTACTGTAAACAACATCGAGATGTGGTTGTATAAGGAGGCGTCAAATCCTGGCGACATCGGTTTCAAGTTTACCCTGAACTGGGGTGATACCGCAAGGCGCATAACGTTTGTGCCCCCGGTAATGGACGATGCCAGCACGTTAACCGGTGGTAGGCAGACGACATTCAGTGAAGGTTACGTCCTGTACAACGTTCCCGTTGGCAAGGGAGTGACCTTAAAGTTCGGTAAGATTGACACATGGGTAGGTTATGAGGTATGGGAGGCGCAGTGGAACCCCAACTTCTCCCGTTCCTACATCTACGGCTGGTTGATACCGTTCACCAACACGGGCGTCGGCGTCAGCTATCCCGTGTTTGACAGCTTTACCGCTGACTACTACTTCGTGAATAGCTCTGACGGGTTTGTCAACAACAACAAGAGCTTCACGCATGGGTTGCAGTTAGACTACAATCCCCCGGATATAGCGTTCTTTAAGGACACCAATATCCACCTCGATACCCTCTGGGGTGCCGAGGGAGCGAGCAACAACTCGGACTGGACATCGAGGTATGACCTCACCGTCTCGTTCGCTCCGTTGAACAAGATCTCACTTGCGACAAACGCCAACGTCAGCACTTATGACGGAAGTAGAAACAAAGGTGCAGCCAATCCTAACATGTCGGCGTGGGGCATTGCGCAGTACTTTGTCTACCAGCACAGCGATGATATCGGCTTTGCGCTCAGGGGTGAGTACTTCTGGGACAAAGACAACATGGCCGGGATTTCCGGTACTAATCTGGGAGCAACGCTGGGAGAGATTCCGGCCACTCTGAACCTGAAGATCAGAGAGAGAATGTATTTCAGGCCGGAAGTGCGGTATGACAAGATTATAAGTGTTCGTCGCCGCAACCTGGCGGGTCCCGACCCGTCTCACGTGTGGAATCGCAACTCGAACAATAACGTTACCGGCTCGATCGCCGCGACGTACGAGTTCTAAGCTGTAGTAGTGTTGTTTAGTAGTAACGGCCTCAATGGCTGCCGGGTCTCATGCCGATCCGGCAGCCACTTTTTTGTGTACTCTTCCGGACCAACCCACTTATATAGTCAAACCATTTGTTGTCCTGTAATCCTTTTCATTCCCACCTGCCGTGGCACCGCTGACTTAATCATGCACTTGACACTACGACTGACACCTGTTATCTTCTGTAGGTTACAGTTGCCGTCAAACAACTCTCAGGGGCCGTAGCTCAATCTGGTTAGAGTACCAGACTGTCGATCTGGATGTTGCGGGTTCGAGTCCCGTCGGCCTCGCCATCTTCCAAGCCAAGGATTCTGGGCATTAAGAATCCTTGGCTTTTTTGCTTCAAGTGGGTTGCCGAATAAGGACAAACGGGGCGTTCGGTAGCTTAGGTAAATACTCAATTATATAGCAATGAAAGTGCTTAACGAATCAGACACTAGACGCTTCCACTGTCTCGCCTGCCTGATAATTGTCCTTGTCGGGCTTATCATTTACTCAAACACGGTCCACTCCAGCTTCCATTTTGACGATTATAGGAATATCGTAGATAATCCTTTAATTAGGGACCTGCGCAACGTACCGCAATTATTTCAAAAAACTCGCCTGCATGATAATGAATTTACCTTCCCGTCGCGTGGCTTGGTCACCACGAGTTTCGCCGTCAATTATTATTTTTCTGGGCTGTCAGTGGAGGAATTTCACTGGGTAAATATCTCCCTCCATCTGATAAACAGTATGTTGGTGTACTTCCTGGCGGTAATTATCCTCAACAAGTACTTCTCAGTGGCCAGTGGCAGGGATATTTCTATGGGGCGTGTCCTTGCCCTGTTTGTAGCCCTGTTTTTTCTCACCAGTCCTATCCAGACACAATCGGTCACTTACATCTATCAAAGAAATGGCCTGATGACATCGTTTTTCTACCTCTTGTCGCTTATACTTTTTATAAAGGCTGTCACTGGACCGGGCATCAGGGCCTATCTATACGCCGGAAGTGTATTGAGCTTCCTCTTTGCCACATGGTGTAAGGAGATAGCGTACACAGCACCTCTTATCATGTTTTTATATTATCAATGTTTTATTGCAGGGGAGTGGCGTTCCCTCGGTAAAGGGCTGAGGCTGGTGCTGCCGTATGTTGTGCTGTCAGCGGTGTCATTTTATCTTGGTGTGAAGCAGTATCCACTCGTAATACAAACTCCCGACTGGGGACCGTGGGAATATCTACTTACCCAATCTAATGTCCTGATAGAGTACATCAAGCTACTGTTGCTACCCCTTCCGAGTGGGTTGAATGTTGACGTTGACTTTCCCCTGGCAGAGACCCTATGGGAATTCCAGACCCTGATCTCAGCGGTGTTCGTAGTTGCCGTATTAGTCTCGGCGGTCCTGTTATTAAACAGGGCGAGCCTGTGGGCCTTCTCAATCCTGTGGTTCTTTGTGATATTGGCTCCCACAAGCAGTATCATCCCTCTTCGTGACACTATGGTCCTTCACCGCTTGTATCTCCCCGGGTTCGCCTTTTATCTGCTCCTGGTGGTGGGTGTTCACAAGGCACTTTGCTACCTGGGCGAAAGGAAGGGATTAGAGCCGAGGCGGATATGGCAGGCAGAGCTGGCGGTACTTACCGGTATCGTCCTATTCTATAGCACCTGTACATACGAGCGTAATAAGGTGTGGAAGACGGATATCACATTATGGGAAGACACGGTAAGAAAATCTCCAAGTAAGGTAAGACCTCATTACACCCTTGGCCTCGCTTACAAAAAGAAGGGATTGGTAGATCGGGCAAAGAAAGAATTTCTTAGATGTAAGGAGCTCTACGCGGAGGCACCTAATATGAGGGATCGGGGGGAGCTGAAATGGTGCAGCCTGGCATGCAATAATTTGGGGAGTATTTTCAATGATGCAGGCATGTACAATCAGGCAATAAGAGAGTGCAAAGAGGCATTGCGAATCTATCCTGATTATGCAAAGGCCCACACGAACCTCGGCCTGGCGTACAGCAAGAAGGGAATGTATAACCTTGCAATGAAGTGCTATCAAGAGGCGGTACGACTTAAGCCCGATTTGGTAGAGGCACACAATAACCTCGGCAATGTGTACGGCCTGAGGGGCCTGTACGACGAGGCGATAAGGGAGTTTGAGGAGGCCATTCGCCTCAAGCCCGGTTTGGCAGAGGCACACAATAACCTCGCCTGGGTGTACGGCCAGAAGGGACTGCACGACCTTGAGATAAAGCATTACGAGGAGGCCATTCGCCTCAAGCCTGATTATGCAGAGGCATACTACAACCTCGGTTTGACGTACGGCCAGAAGGGCCTGTACGACGAAGCGATAAGGCAGTTTGAGAAGGTCGTTCGCCTCAAGCCCGATGATGCAGAGGCATACTATAACCTCGCCCAGGCGTACGGCCTGAAGGGCCTGTACGACAAGGCGACAAAAAACGTAGAGCAGGCGTTGCGGCTTAAACCAGGTTTCCCAGAAGCTCGTAAATTCTTACAACTCCTTTACCAAAACAAACGGTGAAGGATGATCAATGAACCACTTAAATTTATACTTGACAGGTGGATAGGTAAAAAGATAAAGTTGTTTTTAGTCCGTAGAATTGGCTTAGCGGTGAGGGTTTTTTAGAGAGTCGTTTCTTTTTTAGGATGGGAAGCGCCCGGCAAGGGGGATTACATTAATTGAAGGACACCCACGAACATTTGCAGAACCGTAACAGTACGCCAGGCTCCGGCGAGGGGAGGAGGGCCTTTAATCCGCGAAGCGACATGGAACCTCCCGACGCGCAGCAGGACGGCTCGCTTCCAACCGAGCCCTCACCCTACGACATCGTAAAGCTCGCCCGGCATCCGCTCAGGCCCATGACCGCCGATTACATCAACCTGGTGTTTGATGATTTTATCGAGCTTCACGGCGACAGGCACTTCGGTGACGACAAGGCTATTATCTCAGGCCTTGCCAAACTCGGCCAGCACAGGGTAATGCTCATCGGCCAGCAAAAGGGCAAGAACACCCGGGAGCGGCTCCAGTGCAACTTCGGCATGACTAACCCCGAAGGCTACAGGAAGGCCCTGCTCAAGATGAAACTGGCAGAGAGATTAAAGCTCCCCGTCATCACGCTCATCGACACGCCCGGCGCAAACCCCGACATCGGCGCAGAGGAACGTGGACAGGCATACGCAATCGCCGAAAATATTTATCAGATGATAGGTCTGAAAACGCCCATAATAAACGTCGTGATAGGCGAAGGCGGAAGCGGTGGTGCGCTGGGGATAGGCGTCGGCGACAGATTTGCCATCATGGAATATGCCTACTGCTCGGTGATCTCGCCCGAGGGTTGCGCGGCCATCCTGTGGAAGGACGCAAGCCACGCCAACCTCGCGGCAGATGCCCTGAAACTCACTGCAAAAGAACTCCATAAGCTGGAGATCGTAGACGACATCATACCCGAACCCCCAGGCGCCGCCCACACCTCACCCAGAGAGGCCGCCGAGACGCTAAAGACGGAACTCACCTCTTACCTCAAAGAACTCGTCGACACCCCCATCGATACTTTACTGGATAAACGCTACGGCCGGTATCGCAGGATGGGCCACTACTTCGAACACTCACCCGAAGACAAGTAGCAGCAGTCCATAAACACATCTACAGTCTGGCAAGTCAATCTTCTAGTCTACAAAATTTACGATAATCCACCCTGTCGTCCTGAGTTTTTTGAGCGAAGAATATGGTATATTGTAGGGACAGCCCTTGTGGCTGTCCACGGACAGGGATAAACCCTGTCCCTACAATTTTGTATGGGCTTGGTTTATTTTGTAGGGACAACCTTTATGGTTGTCCGAACTGTCACCCGTAAAATCAGCGGACAGGGGCGAGCCCTGTCCCTACACCGCCTTTGACACGACTTGCTTGACCATAAGCAGAGTAAACTCTGCCGGCACAATAATAGCAGAGCAAGCTCTGCCACTACAATAAATGTCAAGGCATGCAACATATTTAGGCAGGATTTGATAGGGGTTTCTTATTCAGTGGTAGACAACGAAATTTATTTCGTTGATACAGATGTCCGCCTACTCATCCCACACACCAGTCTTAAAAAAATGTAGCGTGGGAGTTTACCTCCCACGTTGTAACATCCCAACGCATCAACGTGCCAGATAAACTGGCACGCTACATCTAAACAATCATGATGCATTATGATTGTACTTTCCTGCTCCCTATTTATAGGGATTATCTGCCTGTGAAGCTGAAATTTCAGCAAAAAATCCAGCAGAAACGGCATCCGGCCCGAAAAACTTAGAAGATACGGGGAAAGGCGTAAAATATTGTTTTAATTGGTGTTGACAAAGTTTGGAAAGCATGTAAACTACTAAGTCGCGCCGCAGTTTGTGAAGTTCTTCTTCCAAGTATGCGACGCCAACCGCAAGTATTTGTCTATAAAAGACTTATGGTGTTTGGAAATTGGCGGTTGACACCGTGGGATAATGTATTATAATTGGTAAAGAGACAGTATAGGCGTCTCTTTACAAACTGCTCTTTAAAAAAATGTTAGACAGCATAATGTCCGCAGCGAAGAGCCTCTGATTTTTGAGTAACCCTTTATTAACTGCCTTCGGGCAGGTAAGTTTTTTCTATGGAGGGTTTGATCTTGGCTCAGAACGAACGCTGGCGGCGTGGATTAGGCATGCAAGTCGAGCGAGGACTTCCCCTTCGGGGGAAAGAGCCGAGCGGCAAAAGGGTGAGTAATGCACAGATAACCTGCCTTTGGGAGGGGAATAACGGAGCCCGCAAGGGACTTGTCGAAAGAACCGCTAAAACCCCATAATGTCACTGGTCGCATGTCCGGTGACCAAACGTGTCCACTTCGGTGGATCTCGCCCGTAGAGGGATCTGTGTCCTATCAGCTAGTTGGTAAGGTAACGGCTTACCAAGGCTATGACGGGTAGCCGGCCTGAGAGGGTGGTCGGCCACATTGGGACTGAGACACTGCCCAAACTCCTACGGGAGGCTGCAGTCGAGGATATTTCGCAATGCCCGCAAGGGTGACGAAGCGACGCCGCGTGGGGGAAGAAGGCCTTCGGGTTGTAAACCTCTGTCAGGAGCCAGGAAATGCAGGGTGTGAATATCTCCCTGTTTGACTACAGCTCCAGAGGAAGCCATGGCTAACTCTGTGCCAGCAGCCGCGGTAATACAGAGATGGCAAGCGTTGTTCGGAATCATTGGGCGTAAAGCGCACGTAGGCGGCCTAGCAAGTCGGATGTGAAATCCCCTGGCTTACCCAGGGAACTGCATTCGATACTGCAAGGATTGAGTACAGGAGGGGAGAGTGGAACTTCTGGTGGAGCGGTGAACTGCGTAGATATCAGAAGGAACACCGGTGGCGAAAGCGACTCTCTGGCCTGTATCTGACGCTAAGGTGCGAAAGCTCGGGGAGCAAACGGGATTAGATACCCGGGTCGTCCTAGCCGTAAACGATGGGCACTAAGTAGGGGGGGGCTAAACCCTTCCCTGCCGAAGCTAAC
>JAZGAY010000186.1:0-3746 GCA_036475985.1 Candidatus Brocadiales bacterium | reverse complement strand
GCAGGGCGATCAATTATACAGTCAGAGGAGCGAGTCCGAGGGCAAGAAAAAGCTTGAAGATGCCATAAAGAAATACGAAGAGGCATTGAAGGAAATCCCGAAAGACAACAAGAAGGCGCGCGCCGGCGTATACATCGGCCTGGCCCGGGCCGACTTTAAGATTGCCAGATATTTTACTGAGACGGACGCCGCGGTCGCTGATTACAGCGACAAAGGGCAGGATTGGGCCAAGAAGGCCATAGACATGGACTCAAAAAGCGCCGAGGCGCATTACTGGATGGGTGCCAATCTTGGAATATGGCGGGGCGTAAACAAGGCCTCCTTCAGGGGAGGTCTGATGGGTGGTGGCATAAAGAAGGAATTTGAGAAGGCGGCGGAACTCGACCCGAAGGGCCTGTACGGTCTGCCCGACATGCGCATTGCGGAGTACCTGCTGGCCAGGGGAGATGCCGAGAAGGCACAGGGCTATGCCGAGAAGGCCGTTAAGATTGCCCCGGAAATGCTGGTCAACAAGATAATGCTGGCCGAAATCCTCTGGAAAAACAACAATCAGCTGGGCTCCAAAAAACTTCTGAATGAAATAGTATCCCAGAAGGATGACGTCCTTCCCGGGGAGATACTGGAAAACAGAGAAACAATAACAAGGGCCAAAAGAGTGCTCAACAATATCGCCAACCATAATGACCCGGACTGGTAAACCCGGATGCCCATTACACTAAGGCTAAAGAAAAAGAAGACACACCTCCCCAGAGGTACGAAGTACCCCATTGTACTCGCTCCCGGCCTCTTCGGTTACAACAGCAAGGTTCTGTCTTACTTCCTGGGTATATCCAAGTACATAAGTTCGCTCGGCTGTGAGGTCACTGCCATCACCACAGAGACCTCGCCGATAGGCAAGAGGGCTGCTCTTCTGAAGACCCAGGTGAATGACTTTGCCAAGAAGACGGGCGCCGATAAGGTGAACATCATCTCGCATAGTATGGGGGGACTCGATTCCCGTCACGCCATATCCAAGCTGGGCCTGCACGAGAAGGTGGCATCGCTTATCACCATAGCCACCCCTCACCACGGGACACCCGTAGCCGATTGGGGCATGAAGAGGTTCACCCCCCTCGTTCGGCTGCTTGAAAAATTTATGGGTACGGATCCGCAGAGTTTTAATGACCTTACCAGAGAGAGCTGTAAGAAGTTCAACGACAAGGTTAAGAACGTCGAGGGTGTTAAGTATTTTACATACAGCGGCTCGAAGGAAAAGTCAAAAACATCACCGCTGCTGTGGCCCGTGTACGACCTGATAACCAGGGAAGAAGGCGAGAACGACGGCCTGGTATCCGTGCGCTCGGCCAAGTGGCAGGATAGCGGCAACGGGGTCAGATACATGGGCAACTTCAATGCCGACCACCTGAATTTCATGGGGTGGAGGATTGGCCTGGAATTTACCGGAAGCTTTGATAAAAGAAGGTTCTACCGGAGTCTTGTAGAACACCTTAAGAGAAACGACCTCTAGCGCATCAATTCGTCACCGGTATCCCACCACAAAAGACCTCTAGCCGATATGCACGCTCCCGCCATCGCAGTGCCTTGAACTAATCGTGTCTGGCCGGAGGTGCTTTGGCCTTTACGTCTGCAAGTGAGTCTATTATGTTGTGGCAGAAGTCTGTCAGTGTGTCGTCGCGCGCGCCCATTACCAGCACGACGTCCCCCGGTCTCGCCTCCAATAGCACACGCTCTATGATTTCCGGCCTCTCAGGTATAAATTCCGCCCTGGCCCGTTTGCTTATCAGGGCCTCTACAATGTCCCTTGAAGAAATGTCCTTTTTGGTGGTGCCGCCGGCATAAAATATCTCAGGCATAAACAGCATGTCGTTACCGGAGAGTATTTCTGAGAACGTCTGCACAAGTTCCTCCTTTAAAAAGCGTGTCGGCGTGAAACCGTGCGGCTGGTAGATTACCAGTATCCTGCTGGAAATGGGCCTTACGGTTTCAATGGTGGCCCTTATCTTCTGGGGGTTATGTGCAAAATCGTCTATGACCTTCACGTCCCTGACCTCCCCTACAAGGTCGAGCCTGCGCCTTATACCCCGGTAGTCCCTCAGGGCCTCCGCAGCGACCCCTAACGGGACTGACAGGTGGTGGCAGGTGGCTACGGCCGCCAGGGCGTTAAGCACGTTGTGCCTGCCGGGGAGGTTGAGCTCAAAGTGCACGTCTCTGACCCTGAAGGTAGAACTCCATTCCTTGAAGACTGTATCCGTGACACGGAAATCCGCCCCTTTCTCAAGGCCGAAGGTAGCGGTTTCTTTCGACGACGTCCCCATTTTACAAGCCATAGGGCAGTCCGCACCCAGGACCAGTTTTGAAGAGTTTTCGGCAAAGATTGAGAACAGCCTGCAGAGTTCATTTATGGGCTTGTGGTCTTTTGTGACGTTCATTACCACGCCGACATGCGGCTTGTAGTAAACAATACTGCCGTCACTCTCGTCGGCCTCTATGGTCATAATGTCAGAGCGACCGAGGCGCGTGTTTCCTAACACCGTTGAGTCTGAATAGTTTTTCATCATCCCGCCCGCTACCACGGTGGGGTCTAGTCCCGCCCTGTCAAGTATCCACCCTACCATACCGGTTACAGTGGTCTTGCCGTTGGTGCCGGCGATGCCAACCCCCCGGACCTGGTTAAAAAGCACGGCAAGTAGAGCGGCGCGGTTCACTATGGGGATGGCCTTCGCCCGGGCCATTCTAATGTCTGGATTGGTTTCCTCTATGGCGGATGACACGACTGCTATATCGATGCCGTTTTCAAGGCCGGAACCGTTCTGGGGAAGGCAATTTATGCCGAGGCGGGAAAGGCCCTCGAAGAGGGTCTTGTTTTGGCCCCTATCAAGGCTCCTGTCTGAGCCGCTTACCGTGTGGCCCCTCGCCTTCAGAAGCTGGGCAAGGGCGCTCATGCCGCTTCCGCCGAGTCCTACCAAATGATAACTCAAGGAGCCGTGTTTCTTCTTCGTCATTAAGCTTGCATATATCCATGAGCCACCTCACCAGCTTCGCTAATGGCGAATGTATAACCCAAGTCCTGGCCGTTGTCAAGGGCTAAGCCCTCTGTAGTTCCTGCGTACCGGGAAATATCCTATGGCTTGCAGGTTTACAACCATCCGCATGGCGTCTCATTAATGCATCCACAGGAAGCGCATACCTGGGAAACTGAACATGAGTCATTGTGCACACAACCCCTCGAAAATTAGCGGAGAACGCAAACGACGTCCTTCTTGACAAGACCTGTATTGGGTGGTACTATTTGCTTGAGAGGGCACAAGAACGTATTTAAGGTTGTGTACCATGCGACGCTTTGTGATGACAATACGGTCGACATTTTTCGGCATCTTGCTTGCAGGTTCAGTGTCGTTAACCTGTGACATTAGCGCTGCCGATTCTGATGTATCGCCCCCTATTCCTGATTCTCTTTCGTCCATATCTTCTTCCCCGACTGCAGTCGATATCCTAGAAGCCTCCGGGCCAGCGTCTGACGCCCTGGTGGGGCAGACTCGGTTTGAAGCCAGAAGAGAGGCCAACATTCGAGGCATTGTGTACTTTCGCAATGGAAAAGTGGATAAGGCCGTAAGCTCTTTCGAAGAGGCGCTGGCATATGACCCGGGGAATCCGGTCACTGAATTGAACCTGAAACGGGCAGAAAAAGAAAAGGAACTACTGGATAAGAAACAGGAACGTCTTGCCGCGCAGAGACGTCTTCTTGA
>JAZGAY010000185.1:0-7740 GCA_036475985.1 Candidatus Brocadiales bacterium | reverse complement strand
CTCTATATCATAACACTTGTGGGCGGCAAAACTCAGGTCGCCCACGCAGAGCTTCGACACCCTGTAAGGGAGTTTAAGGAGCTGTAACACCCGTTCCGCATTCTCCAACAGCGACTCCAGCTCGTCTCCGGAGCTCTCTGGCCTTACAAACTTCACCATCTCCACCTTGTCGAACTGATGCACACGGATTATGCCCCGCGTGTCCTTACCGGCGGCGCCCGCCTCACGACGGAAACAGGCCGTATAGGCCGCATAATATATAGGAAGCTCTTTGCAGGACAATATCTCGTCCCTGTGCATGTTGGTAACGGGCACCTCGGCCGTGGGTATGAGGAACAGGTCGTTCCCTGTTATCCTGTACATGTCGTCCTCGAGTTTCGGCAGCTGTCCCGTACCCGTCATCGACGCCCTGTTCACGAGAAACGGCGGGAAGACCTCTCTGTAGCCGTGCTTGCCGGTGTGCAGATCGAGCATAAAATTAAAGAGCGCCCTCTCCAGTCTTGCCCCGAGGCCTTTGAACAGAGGGAAGCCCGCCCCTGAAATCTTTGACCCACGCTCAAAGTCCAGTATGTCCAGGGCCTTGCCAAGCTCCCAGTGGGGTCTGGGAGTGTCATCGAATTTCCTCATCTCACCCCATGACCGCACCTCTTCGTTTGCAGTTTCGTCCTCACCGGGTGGGACGTCCTCGGCCGGGACGTTGGGTATGGCCATAAGAATCTCGCCCATCTCTTCTTCAAGTTCGCGCAGCTTCTCCGCGTATTCCTTCATCCGCCCGGGCACGTCCTTCATCCCGGCCATCAGCGTGGAGGCGTCCTTGCCCTCCTTCTTGAGCCTGCCTATCTCCTTTGAGACCTCGTTCTGTTTCTTGCGAAGCTGCTCGGACTCAAACGTAACCCCCCTATAATCCCTGTCCAGCTCAAGGAGCCTGTCCACGTCCGCGTGGTCGTGCTTCCCCCCGGCGGCCTTCTTCACCTCCTCGGAGTGTTTTCTTATGTAGTTAAGGTCAAGCACGGGTGTTACTCCTTTTTAAGAAAAGAGGCCATGCCTGTCATAACACGGCTTGCCCGCCACCATGGTAAAGATGTTCTGTGCCCCGGGCTGTAGCAGCCGCTCAAGCGCAGACCCTCCGGCCCCGGCACCTTTGGGCGGTTCTATTACCGCCAGGTCGGCCTCCATCCCGGGTGAGAGCCGGCCAACACTCTTTTCAATCCCCAGCGCCTTTGCGCCCCGCACCGTCGCCATCGCAAACACCTCTTCAGGGCTTGCCTCCTTATAGTTGCCGACCACAAATCTCATCTCATCGAGGATACTCAGCGACCGGTTACTGGCCAGGCTGTCGGTACCAAGGGCCACGTTTACGCCTTCTTTCAACAGATTGGGAAACGGATGCCGCTTGTGGCCGAAGTAGTGATGACTGCCGGGGCAGTATACCACGCTGGAGCCGCTTTCTCTCAGGATGGGCACCTCTTCATCGAGTATGTAGTTGCAATGGGCCAGCAGCCAAGGTCTTGACAACACGCCTATTTTCTTCAGATACGCAGCGGGCGACAATCCAGGGGGCTTCCAGTCGCTCAGAAGGCCGTAGGCGTCCAGCGCCGTAAAAAGACTTCCCTTACCTTCCAGCAGAAATTCCAGCTCCTCCTCCGTCTCAGAGAGATGGGTGGTCAGGAGCAGGTCCTGTCCCTGAGTAAACAAGGTGCTGCCCCTGTAGAGCTTCTCGCATGCAGTGTACGGGGCATGAGGAGACAGCCCGGCACGGCCCAGGCCGTCTCTGGGAAACCCGGAAAGTGCCCTTATCGCGTCCTCCAGTATGGAGGCCACTGAATTCGGGTCCAGGGTCATTACCTCTTTAAAGACCCTGTTCCGTATGGGACGTCCGGGGAGTATTCTGAATGAATCGTTCGTATTGGCTATATCGGCGACGGTGGTAGTGCCTGCCTCAAGGCTCATCTGCACGCCCCTCTCTACGGCGTGGGAGAGGTCCCTGTTAGGGTCGCTCATACGAAAGACCACCATTTTCCTCAGCCAGTCGGTAAAGCTCTCCGGCGGTGGTATCTTACCCTCAAGGTCGGTAAGTTCCAGGTGGGTGTGGGCATTTATAAGACCGGGGACTATCACCGCATCGCCCAGATCGACCTCCACCCCGCCGGCGTTACCCGATTTGTATGAACCTACTTCTACTATCTTGTCCCCCTTAACAACCACACGTCCCCCTTCTATCACCTCTCCGGGAGATGGCACTACGTAACCGGCCTTGAGGGTTATTGTGTCTACATCTCTAGCCAATCCCGCCAATCCTCTCCTATCCTTCCGTCCACCTTGTAACGCTGCATGGAGTCGGGACAGGAACAAGGGACACTTACCCTGTGCTCCTGTACGGCCAACTCCATAATAATCTTGGGTAACTCGGCGACAGCCTTTGACATCCGTTTCTTATCATCCTCCGTAGAAAGACCCTCGAACAGTTCCCCGGGACGGAAGGGTCTCTTCTCTATTATGCCTTCGGCATAGTTTGACACGTAGCACAGCGCCGCATAGCACATCTCAAGCTCCCTGGCCAAAAAAACCTCCGGCACAAGGGTCATTCCCACCATTTCACCGCCGTAGGAGGCAAATTTGCGAATCTCCGCAGGCGTCTCCAGCCTCGGACCCTGTGTGCACACATACGTGCCGTGGTCTTTGTACGAAAGGCCAAGCCTCTCCAGTACGTTCATAAGTGACTGTCTCAGGCAGGGACAGAACACCGGGCTCTGCCTTATGAACCCAATCCCCTTGCCCTCAAAGAACGTACCGGGCCTGCCCCTCGTTTCATCTATCACATCGTCCACCAGGACAAAATCGCCCACCGAGAATTCTCTGCTTATGGCCCCGGGACCCGACCAGGCGACCACCTTATTGACACCCATGTCCTTCAGGGCATAGATGTTCGCCCTGTAGTTCACGTAGGGGGCCGAGACCTCATACCCCTTCTCCCCATGGCGCGAAAGGAAAAGAATTTCCTCGGAGTTAACCCTCAAGAGATAAATGGCCTGAGAGTCGCCATAGGGGGTTTTACGCTCACCCAGCCTGGTGCCGCTTATTGTCCCCTCGGCCAAGAGTTCGTAGGCCTTGCTACCACCAATAACGGCAAATTGGGCGGCCATATTGAGAAGCGGTACCTCTTTAAGGTAGAAAGGGTTAAGTTGTGTACACCTTAGGTGGACATGGTATCACCTGCCCCACCGGGTGTCAACCGCCACAGATGATAAGTGTTCTTGAAAAATCCTGCTTATCTGATACCATGTTTATAGTTTCCCACCACAGACGAGGAAAGGCATCTTGAGCATAAAGGGAATAATCTTTGACATGGACGGCACCCTCACGCTCGCAAACGTGGACCTTGCGACGGTGAACAAGGAGCTAAGGATACCTGAGAATGAGCCTATCCTTGAGTATCTGGAGAAGTTAGACGAACCCAGGCGAAGCGAGTCTCTAAAGGTACTTGAAAAGTATGAGGCGCGCGCTGCAGAGAATTCCAGGCTCAACGACGGTGTAGTGGAGGTACTCGAATACCTGAGAAAAAGAGGCGTCAAGACGGCCCTCCTGACGCGCAACTCCCGGCGCTCCGTAGACATCCTCATGAAGAGGCACAAGCTACATTTCGACGTGGTCGTAACCCGTGAGGATGCGCCGCCGAAACCCTCACCGCACCCCGTAAAACTTATAAGTGAGCGGCTGGGTATAGCGCCAAAAGACCTCCTGGTGGTAGGAGACGTACATTTTGACATCTTTTCCGGCAAGGCGGCAGGGGCACAGACCGCCTTCCTGTCTAACGGCCGTAAACTCGGGGTGGTAGACCAAACCGCTGACTACTGCCTAAACAATCTCTCTGAGCTCATAGACATCACGGAAAAGGAGCGGTAAAGAACTTATGCCCAGGACACCGCATATCATCATATTTCTTATCATAATTCTAGCGCTACCCGTGAGCCTGAACGGCCCATCTCTTTTCGCCGGCGAACGGTTGGACCTTGACGGCGTGCTTAACGCGATGGACGCAGCAACCGTGGACTTTGAGTCCCTACAGGCAAACATCACTTATACCAGGTCTATCTTCCTGCTGGATGAAGAGGAGATAGCCGAGGGAACGCTAAAATACAAGAAACCCAGGAAAATGCGACTTGAATTTGAACCGCCGAGAGACGAGATAGACGTCTCAAACGGAGAGTTTTTCTGGATATATAAACCCAATGAGAAACAGGTAGAGAAATACCAGCTCTCCGGGGAAGAGACCACGGAGCTTAGCTTCTTCGAGTTTGGCTATGAGGGTTCCGTGGATAAGGCCAAGGAAAATTATTTTATAGAGTCGGTGCCAAACTCCGGTACGGAAGGTGCAAAAGAAGATGAGGGTGCGTACATATTAAAGTTGATACCAAAGCCCTCCGCCACTCAGATGCCCCAGTACAACGAAATAGTACTGTGGGTAGATGACAGTATCTGGCTGCCGGTGCGGATGGAATTCTATGAGAGCGACGGTGAGATAATAAACCGTATTGAGCTCTGGGAAATCAAGGTAAACGAACCACTGGACGACGACATTTTCCAGTTCGAGGTGCCCGAGGGGGTAGAGGTAGTCGAACCTTTGTAGACAGCCTTCCTTGACAGGGGCAGAAAAGGTAGTAAAATCCTGCCTTTTACGCGGATTAATGAAAATGAGGGATAGTGTGTGAATATACTGCTCTTCTCCATGCCGGACGCGGTGCCTGAACTGCGCACATGGCAGGCGCCCAACCTGGCGCTTTCTTCCATAACCGGCAACACAAATGGCCATGAGATAAACGTGGTCGACCTTGTTCTGGTAAGGAACCGGTTGAAAGAGACAATCAAGGGCCTGCTCAAGGACTACAAGCCGGACTTAATCGGCCTCACCGCGATGAGCTTCCAGTTTGAGACCGCACGGTGCGTTGCCGCCTTCATCAAGGGCCTCGACCCGGATATCAAGACCGTCCTCGGCGGTTACCACGCCACCCTTATGTATAAAGAGATTGTGGACGAGGGTAAGGCCGAACCGTTTGACTTTATCATACGCGGTGAGGGTGACCTGAGTTTCGGCGAACTCCTCCAGGCGATAGAAGGCAAGGCTCGATATGAGGACGTCAAGGGCCTGTCATTCCGCAATAAAGGAACGTTTATTCACAACCCTCCAAGGCCCCTGGAAGACCTCTCGAAGATAGCCATTCCCAGCAGGAGCAACAGATTGCTGAAGGGTTACGCCTTCGGTACAATACAACTTGACATAATCGAGACCTCGCGCGGCTGCACAATGCCATGTAACTTCTGCAGCATGAACCGCATGTACGGGAGGAGCTTCAGGACATACGACATAGAACGTGTTATCGGGGATATCGCCAACGCAAAGAGATGCGGGGCAAAATACCTGGCCATTACAGACGACAATATATGCCTGAACGTAAAGAGGCTCGAAGAGCTGTGCGATGCAATCATCAGTGCCGGTCACAACGACATCTCCTACGTGGTGCAGACGAGCAGCACGGGGATGTCGTCCTCCGAGAGGCTTATAGAAAAGATGGCGCGTGCGGGCTTCGAGATGGTGTTCCTGGGTGTTGAAAACGTCTCAGAACGCAACCTGAAGTCGATGAAAAAGGGCAACATCGTGGACAATACCAAACGCGCGGTCGAGTACCTGCACAAGTACAACATATTGATCATCGGTGGCTTGATTATCGGACACGCCGAGGACACCGAAGAAGATATCGCCCAAAACTACGAGTTCTTCGACAAACACGACCTCGACTTCTTCAGTGATCAGATAATCACCCCGTATCCGAAGACCGAGGCGAGGGAAGAGCTGCTAAGGGACAACCTGGTCACCAACCCTCATGACTTTCGTAAATACAACGGCTTCTGGGCCAATGTGCGTACAAAACACCTGAGCTCCGAAGAGCTTCAGTTTGTGAAATGGAAATACAGACGCAAGTATTCCACCTTCTACAAGACCACGCCTACGTTCAAGTACAGGTTCCCGCTGGTAGACCTGCTCAGGGTCTTCGCGCTCAGGCCGTACTATAGGACAAAGGACATGGTGAGGGCCATCGGCAAGACGGAACATCAGGTATTCAAGGACCAGATGAACTGGTACTACAACCTGAACGAATTCCCAGAACTGGAAACAACGGTAAATTAATTCATTATGAAGATACTCTTACTCTCAATGCCCGATTGTACACCGTTCTTCAACCTGAAGCGGTGGAGACCTCCCAATCTGGCCATGACCTCCCTTGCCAGCAACATCGAGGGTCATGAGGTCCGCATAGGCGACTTCATGATGAACAGGGTCAATATAAAACAGACCGTCACTGAATTAATAAACGACTATAAACCCGACGTGGTGGGAACAAGCGCCATGAGCTTCCAGTTTTCCACGGCGAAGAGGATAGCCGCCCTCGTAAAAAGTCTGAGAAAAGAGACCATAACCGTATTGGGCGGCTACCACGCCACCCTGCTTTACGACGAGTTATGCACAACCGATGAGACTAAGCCTTTTGACTACGTTATAAGAGGTGAAGGGGAGTCTTCTTTCGCTGAGTTACTCGACGCGCTCGAAGGAAAGCGGCGTATGGAGTCCGTACGCGGCCTATCATACCGTAACGGCGACGGGTTTAAACACAATCCTCACAGGCCGCCAGAAGATATGGACAGGCTGAAACTCCCGGACAGGACAAAGAGACTCTGGAAGGGAAATCACTTCAACGGCCAAATCCTCGACATAATAGAGACCTCCAGGGGCTGTACCATGCCCTGCAATTTCTGCTGTATGGAGAAGATGTACGGGAAAAGTTTCAGGATGTACAGTATACCGCGCGTTATAGAAGACATCGGAAACTGCAAGAAGCTGGGCGCCCGCTGGATTATCATCTCGGACGATAATATATGTCTTGATATCGAGAGGTTTGAAGGCCTATGCGACGCCATATCAGACGCCGGGCACAACGATATAAGCTACATAGTGCAGGCCTCGTGCACGGGCATAGCCTCCTCTGACAAGCTCACCGAGAAGATGGCGCGTGCCGGGTTTAAGATTATCTTCCTCGGGATAGAAAACGTCGCAGAGGACAACCTGCGCCTGCTCAAGAAGGGCAACATCATTGCCAGCTCGCGCCAGGCGGTGAAGAAACTGCACGACCACGACATGATGATAACCGGCGGCATAATCCTGGGCAGTCCCGAAGACAAAGCAGAAGCCATCGAAGACAACTACAAGTTCCTCGAGGAGCTGGACATAGATTTCTACGCGGACCTGATACTCACGCCATACCCCAGGACACCCATAAGGGACGAGCTGCTCCAAATGGGCCTCATAACAAACAAAGACAACTACAGGAGATACAACACCTTCTGGGCAAACGTCAAGACCAACTATCTCTCCCCCGATGAGATACAATTCCTGCGGTGGAAATATAACACACTTTACGGAGAGAACATGCTTGCCACCAGGGCATACAGAAGAAACCACCCCCTAATTTACTTCTTAGTAAACTACATCTTGAGGCCTTTGCACACGCTGAGGAACAAGATTTCCAACAACAACCCCACAGAGCGGGAAGGGTACGAAGCGGCCATGCAAATAGCCGAAGAGATGAACAGCTTTCCGGACCTCTACGACGACAATGGCGCGTCTGCCTGACTTCCCCTTGCCACTTAACACGTTGGCGAGTATAATTATTGCTTATCGTTAGATTA
>JAZGAY010000184.1:0-2946 GCA_036475985.1 Candidatus Brocadiales bacterium | reverse complement strand
TCCCTTTCCCGCTATCATTCGGTTGCCCCCCCTTCTCAGCGGTCGTTCTTCTCCGTTCTCTTCCTCCACTCCTCAAGTCTTGCCTTAATCTCCGACTCGGCGCCGACCTGTTTCGGTTTATAGTAGTGTTTTTTCTTGGGTATATATTCCTGCTCAACCCATTGGCCCTTATAGTTGTGAGGGTATTTGTATCCCTTACCGTGGCCAAGCGCCGCTGCACCCGGATAGTGGGCGTCTCTGAGGTGTTCCGGCACAGCCATTGTCCTTTCCTTCCGCACGTCATCCAGGGCCTCTTCTATGGCAAGATAGGCGGCATTGCTCTTTGGGGCACAGGCAACATACGTGACGGCCTGAGCCAGAGGTATCCTGGCCTCCGGCATACCCACAAACTCAAGTGCTCCAAGGGCTGCGTTGGCAAGTACCAGGGCCATGGGGTCTGCATTACCGACGTCTTCAGATGCAAGGATGATCACCCTGCGCGCTATAAAACGTGCGTCTTCCCCGGCCTCTATCATCTTGGCCATCCAGTAGAGCGCGGCATCCGGGTCTCCACCGCGCATGCTCTTTATGAAGGCTGACGCCGCGTCGTAGTGCGCGTCTCCCTTTTTATCGTACACAATGGCCTTCCTGCGGATGGATTCCTCGGCCACCTCGAGCGTGAAGTGGACACTACCGGTCGAAGCTGTTTCGGCGGACAGTACACCCACCTCGAGCGCATTCAGCGCACGCCGGGCGTCCCCCTCTGACATCTCAGCCAGATGCTCCAGCGCATCTTCATCCATCTCCACCTTAAGGTCGCCGAGTCCGCGCTGCCTGTCACCAAGGGCCTTCTTAATCAGCAACTTTACGTCGTCCTTGGAAAGGGGTTCGAACTGGAATATCTGAGAGCGGGAGATCAGGGGAGAATTTATGGCAAAATAGGGGTTATGGACGGTGGCGCCGATAAGTATGATTGTCCCATTCTCCACGTCCGGCAGCAGGATATCTTGCTGGGTCCGGTTAAAGTGGTGTAGCTCGTCAACAAAGAGGATGGTCCTCCTCTTCAGCCTGAACTGTCTGTCCTTCGCCTCGGCGATAATCCGGCGGATGTCCTTTACGCTGGCGGTGGTGGCGTTTGCCTCCTCGAAATGGGCCCTGGTGGTGTTCGCTATCACTTGTGCCAGCGTGGTTTTTCCCGTACCCGGCGGACCGTAAAAGAGAAGTGAACTCAATCTGTCCGCCTTGAGCATGCGCCTGAGCAGTTTGCCGGGAGCAAAAAAGTGCGCCTGGCCCACAAAATCGTCAACCTTCTTGGGCCGCATCCTTATGGCGAGAGGGGTGTCGGGAGAGATGTCTTCCTTCGCGGCATTATTGAGGTCAAACAGTTCCATGCCTTCTTACCCGGAGTAATGACCTGCTTAGTACACCAACTAAAAAAGCTCCGACCTGCCGTGAGAGGTGTTGGTTGTTGAGAACCCGCATCTCTATTAAGTGGGAGCTGTCAAGGGGATTCTGCAGCCGGCCATTAAATGGTTAGCGCATCGTCTCTTGAACCGGGCTCCCTCGGTTTGAAGTGTCGGTTCAAACCCAACGACCCTCGTACACGAACAGGTCAGAGCCTCTAATAGAATTTTATCAGATTGCGCGGTCCCGCACAAGCCCTTGGCCTGCTGTTTGTAAGTGTCTTGAGATACAGCCGTTAAATGTGCCCTGCGGCCTTCTTCTGCAATATATTATTACAATGCACGTCCCACTATCTCTTTCTAGGGTGCGTCCGATTCAAGCTCTTCTTTGCTAATCTCATATCCTTGATGCTGACCCCTTCCCACGTCCACTTTAGTAACAGGGCGAATCTTGTAGAAATTGCCGTCTTCGTCCTGAAGTACTGTGGGCCCGTGGCCAGTGTAGATTATGGCGCCTTCCGGAATATCCTCCCCCTCATACAGGGGCACCCACTCCCTGCTGCCCGGCAACTTCATTTCAATCATCTTCTCTACCTCTTCCTCGGAAAGTACTTTCTCTCCTCCCGGTCGCAGCGTCACTGTCAGCCATCTCTTCTCCCCATCCGGGCCGGCGCCCTTAGAATAGATTCTATAGACCGTCAACCCCGAAGACGGCGGCTTTTCTACGTCAACACCTGCCGCTGCCTGCGACCCTTTTTCGGCTCCAACACCCACTTTCCGCTTGACGTCTTTCATGGACGGCAGGGAAGGCGCCTTCTCAAGCGCACCCTTCAGCCGGCCCATGGCACCGGAAGCCCACCCCTGTTGTTCCTTCTTTTCAACGTAGCCCTCCTCGGCCAGGGAATTACTCTTTTCCTGAAGCTCCATGAACTTTATGTCCGATGGGATGTTGCTGTTGAAAATCTCATCAATCTCCACCAGCGTGTTCCCATAGGCGTAATAATCCCCAAAAAGGTCTTTCATGTCATTTGACAGCCCTTCGGGCGGAGAGGGCGGCGCCTCTGCTATTGGGCCCGGCTCAGGCACTGCGCACCCCGGCTGCTTGTTAAGCTTACGGCTGTTTATTTCCATCCAATTTACAAGACTTTCTGTAATCGCCCCATAATAGTCATCCACAAGCCCTTCAGGCACCTCACCCGCAGTCTCGGACTCTGATGATTGTAGGGCATATACGTCGCCACAATAAAAGGCCTGGACGTTTAGCAGTATAAGAAACGCAAGAAGGACAAGAATTTTTGCCATTTTAGTTTTTCCTCACTAATTGAAGGGCCTTAACTAAACACATGGTGTCTATCATTAAAGCTGCGACCCCCGTGCCCCAGCCTATTCTACGCATATTACCCCTTATATCAATTCTAATAAATCTCTGCTCAAAGGCTGTCGGCCTGGCCCTGTACCGCAACCTGTTTCAAACCGGGCAGGGTCTACCGGCAAAAGACGTTGATTTTTCGCCCTGGATTGATATAAGGGGTAATATGCGTAGAATAGGCTGGGGCACGGGGGT
>JAZGAY010000183.1:0-3195 GCA_036475985.1 Candidatus Brocadiales bacterium | reverse complement strand
TCTGTCTATGTCGGCTTTGACAACCAGCTTTCCCATGAGATAGAGGCGGGTGCGGACATGTTCCTGATGCCCTCCAGATACGAACCCTGCGGACTAAATCAGATGTACAGTCTTAAATACGGTACTGTGCCTGTAGTACGGAAGACCGGGGGACTTGCCGATACGATAAACCCTTCCGTCGGGTTTGTGTTTGAATCATATACATCAAAGGAAATGTTGAGGTCCGTCCGGGAGGCGGTCGAGGCCTACGCTGACGGGGCGAAATGGGCCGGGCTTATGAGGACGGGGATGCTTCAGGACTGGTCGTGGGATAAGAGTGCCAGGCTATATTCAGACCTCTACAAAAGCGCCCTCAAGGAAAAGAGGCGCTAGGAATGGGCATGGTGCATTTTGTCCTCGTTCTCCATAATCATCAGCCAGTAGGCAACTTTGATAACGTCTTCGGGAGGGCATGTACCAGGGCATATGAACCGTTTCTGAAATCGCTTGAGAGATACCCGGACATAACAGTTGTGCTGCACTACTCCGGCAGCCTGCTTGAGTGGATTCGGGCGCATCGCCCAGGGTTATTTGAAAAGATAAAGACACTTGTGAGCAGGGGGCAAATAGAATTACTGGGGAGCGGGTTTTACGAGCCTATCCTGGGCATGATTCCGGAAGACGACCGTGTTGGGCAAATTGTCGGGTACAGGGATTGGCTCAATAATCACCTTGATGCAGGCGTACGCGGGTTATGGCTGGCAGAGCGTATGTGGGAACAACCGCTGGTAAAATCTCTGAAGAAAGCCGGTGTAGAATACACCGTGGTGGATGATTCTCATTTTAAACATGCCGGGCTTAGCGAGTCGGAGCTTTATGGTTATTTTCTGACCAGGTATGAGCGGGAGACGTTGGCGGTATTTCCCGGTAGTGAAGAGCTGCGTCATGCCATACCGTTCAAGAGCCCTGATAAGACCATCGAATATCTGCGTCGTGCTGCCGAGACGTGCGAGGACGCAGTGGTGGTATATGCCGATGACGGCGAGAAGTTTGGACTCTGGCCGAACACCTTCCACCGCGTGTACCGTAACAGCTGGCTTGAGAATTTTTTTAAGGCCTTGGAGAAAAACAGGGACTGGATAAGGTCCACCACCCTTGGCGGGGTCAAGGACAACATTAAGCCAAGGGGAGAAGTGCGCCTACCAAGCGTTTCCTACCGAGAGCTGATGAAATGGGCCCTTCCCGCAGACGGTTCCCTTGCGCGCAAACGTGCCTTAAAAAGTGCAAGACGGTTGCCGCAGGATGACGAGAACGCCCGAAGATTTATAAAAGGGGGTTCGTGGAGAAATTTTCTTGTGAAGTACCCAGAGGTACATCAGATGTATGCCAGGATGCTGGAGGTAAGCAAAAGGCTTTCATCGAGCAATAATAGGACAAAGCGGGGTGCGGATGCGCGACGCGAACTCTATAGGGGACAATGCAACGACGCCTACTGGCACGGTACATTTGGGGGGCTCTATATTCCCCATCTGCGTGCTTCCGTGTTCAGGCATCTGCTGGCAGCCGAGACAATGGCCGATTCACGAAGGGGCGTTCGCGTGGAGACCGAGGACTATGACCTCGACGGCACAGATGAGATTAAGCTGACAGGTCCCAAGTTGAACGCATATTTCAAACCCTCACGTGGGGGACACCTTTACGAACTGGACTACAGACCAAAGTGCGTTAATCTCACGAACACCCTCGCCAGACGGGAAGAGATATACCACACAAAAGTCTTGAGGAAAGAGGGAGCAAAAGGAAAAAAAGGGGCGAAGAGTATACACAAACGCAGACCAAGGACAGAAAAAGGTCTGGGGAAGCGACTCATTTACGATGGCTACCGGAAGGAGAGTCTCATAGATCATTTCTTTCCGCACGGTACAGGGCTTGATGATTTTGTAAAGGGAAGGGCCGTCGAGCTTGGTGATTTCGTTACGTTACCGTATCACACAAGAACAAAAAGGTCTGGACGCAAGATAACGCTTCTGATGGGGCGGTCGGGTGTCCTAAAACATGATGGAAGGGAAGTCCCGCTCGAGCTGAAAAAGACGATAGAAACAGGGCCCTCCAGGGCCTCGCTACTTATTAGATATTGTCTGGAAAACATATCCGATGACGAGATGGAATTCTTGTTTGGCGTGGAGTTTAACCTGTCAATGTCTGCCGGTAATGCCCCCGGGAGATACTATCTTGTTGATAATGACAGGCGTGCAGGACATCTGGCAGTGAAGGGGTGCTTTTCTTCGCAAACCAGGGTGAGAGTTGTGGACGAAGGCCTTGGTCTTATGGTCTCGCTTGGATTGTCTCGTAGGGCAGACGTCTGGGTATGTCCTGTTGAAACCGTTTCGCGGGGTAGGTCGGGGCTTGAGAAGGTTTACCAGTGCTCAACGGTGCTTCCGAAGTGGGATTTGAGGCTGAAGCCGGGCAGCAGGTGGGAGGTAGAGATAAAGCAGCAAATCTCAGACGCCTGACCCGTTTGGCACAGAGAGATTACGATATTACGGGGCAAGATCATCTACGCTGTCAGCGGACTTCAAAAGGCGGCACTTGGAGGATATATGGCAAGGCACGCCAGAGGTGGACAAATGACGCTTACGCCCTGCCGGCCCTTCCCGTCAAGAGACGGAAATGGGGGATTATGGAGGGGTTGAAGGCGAGAAACTTGAGGATTTTTCGGGTTTTATAGGGTAAAATGCATTTTTGGGGGAACTCCTTAAAATTAATGCTGTTAGCTGGCAAGGTCTGCAGACATGAAGGTTATAGAAAAAGGACAACTGGAAAGGGAAGTAGTTGACAATATACACAGAATAATCGCCACCACTGTCGAGATAAGGGACGTCTACACAGGTATAGTAGCTGAACTGAAGAAGGTGATGGACCTTGACAGGGCAAGCATTTCACTTCCCGGGGAAAAGAGGGATATTGCCGTAACATATGTAATATCAACCGATTACGATAGTATGACGTTACAAGAAGGGAAGACCTATCCTCTGAAAGACAGCATCCTGGAAAGGACGATCAACACCGGGAGACCGGTAATCATCGAAGATACCGAAAACAACAGACTTGCCACCGATGCCTTGCTATTAAGGGAAGGAATAAGGTCGCGGCTAAGCGTGCCCCTCAGAGTGAAGGAAAACGTTGTTGGAAGTATTAACCTTGGCAGTAAGAAAC
>JAZGAY010000182.1:0-4641 GCA_036475985.1 Candidatus Brocadiales bacterium | reverse complement strand
CGTTCTTAAGGACGTGTGCCCTGACGTCAAGCTTCAGCTCCTGGGCGTTAGCGGCGGCGGCTATGTAGAGGAGAGAGACCAGCGCGACGGTAAGGACTATCGGGCTGAACCTGTGGGTTTTTGCAATATTCATTTTCTTTTCCGTTTCATATCGTTACGTGTATGCGGCGACACTCTTATGTGTGATATTTGGCGTTTATGGTTATGTATTCGTGGGAGAGGTCACAGGTCCAGAATTCGGTCTTTGATTTTCCCAGACCCAGATGGAGGTGGATGTACACCTCCTTCTTCTTCATCTCCTCCGAGAGTTTCTCCTTGTCAAGGGTTGTTACATAAACTCCCCCGTCGAACACAAGAACATCACCAATATATAGGCTGAGTCTTTGCTCGTCAAGTGGTATACCCGTTGCGCCCGCGGCCGATATGATCCTTCCCCAGTTGGGGTCTTCGCCGTTTATGGCGGTCTTTACCAGGGGGGAGTTGCCTATGGTGCGAGCCACCTGCAGGGCATACGCGTCCGTCGGTGCGCCGCTCACCTCCAGTCTCACGAGCTTGGTCGCCCCTTCGGCGTCTTTGATCACCGCCGTTGCAAGGTTGCGTGTGACGAGGTTGAGCGCCTCCTGGAAGACGGGAAGGAGCATTGTGGAGTCGTCTATTACCGGGTCGCCTGCGGCGCCGTTGGAAAGGATAACGACCATGTCGTTGGTGCTCATGTGGCCGTCCACGCTGATCCGGTTGAGGGAGTGGGTCACCGCTTCCTTGAGGCACCTGCCCAACACCTTGTACGGTACAAAGGAATCTGTTGTGAGGAAGCAGAGCATCGTGGCCATGTTGGGGGCAATCATACCGGCGCCTTTGGCTGTCCCCCCGATAGTGATTGCCTGCCCCCCGGCCTTTGTGGTTATGGCGAACTCCTTTGTGCGCGTATCGGTTGTCATAATCGATTGCGCAAATGCATGTCCGTTTTGTGTCTCAGGGCCCATGTCTCCTGCGGCGCCCCTTATTCCCTGAACGACCCTGTCCATGGGCAGTCGCTCGCCGATTATTCCGGTAGAGGCTACCAGCACATGGTCCGGTGACACGCTGAGTGAACTCGCGGTGACCGCCACCATCGTCTTTGTGTCTTGCATACCCTGTTTGCCGGTGCAGGCGTTGGCATTGCCGCTGTTGACGACCACGGCACTTATCGGGCCTTTCTGTACGGCTTCACGGCTATAGACGACCGGTGCGGCCACTATCTGGTTGGTGGTGAACATTGCGGCGGCCTGCGCCGGGCGTTCGGAGAGTAATATGCCAACGTCGTAGCCGTCCTTCTTTAGACCACAGTGGGCGGCTCCGGCCTTAAAACCCTTTGGTGCGGTTACGCCTCCCTGTATCTTTTGCATATAAACTACCCCCGTTTCTTGGAAATTAGTGTATAGGTGGCCAGTTTGTAGGTCAGCCTGGCGGCAAGGAAGTCGGGCGCCACATTGTCCGGTTCCGGGCGGAGTTCCATCACGTCAAAACCGACTATCTTCCTTTTTTCCGATAGTTTTCTCAGTAGTCCGAGGAGCTCATACCATCCCAGCCCTCCTGGTTCGGGTGTCCCTACAGAGGGCATGATTGAGGGGTCCAGACCGTCCAGGTCGACGGTCACGTAGACCTCCCCGGAAAGCCTTTTTATTACCTCGTCCGGCCAGTCTTTACTGTGGTTGATATCGCGTTGATAAAAGGGTTTGAGGTTGTTTTTTGTCACGAAGTCGTGTTCCTCCTCGGAGAAGCTTCTGATGGCGACCTGGGTTATTGCGACCGTCTCAAGCACGCGGCGCATGACGCAGGCGTGGCTGTATTCGGTGCCGGCGTATGAATCCCTCAGGTCGAGATGCGCGTCTATCTGGAGCACAGATAGTCTCGGGAAGATTTTTTTACAGGCGCGGACGGGTCCAAGCGTGATGCTGTGTTCACCACCAAGAGTCACCGGTATCTTTCCCTGTTTGAGGATCTGGTCGGCCACCCCTTCGACCGTCTTTATCATATGTTCGGGTCCGCTGTGTTCGGGCATTAGCTCGGGCAGCGTGTGTATGCCCTGCGTGGAGACGTCGCAGAGGAGTTCTTCGTCAAACAGTTCCAAGTTTCGTGACGCGTTTATGATGGCCAGAGGGCCTTCCTTTGCGCCGGTCCGGTAGGTGGCAGTAGAGTCGTAAGGTACGGGTAGTATCACTAACCGGCTTTTTTCAAGTTGGGAGTCTTCTCCGGGCAGTGCACCAAAATTGTATGGAACGTATTCGGGTCCGGACATGAAGCCAATATGTACCCAAAATTGTCCTAAAGAGGTTTTGAGTCGCGCTTAAGTGCGGCAACCAGTTCCGGAATTTTTTCGTACAGCCTCTTCGATGGCCTCTTGGCCGCCTTTGCCAGGCCGTAGGTCATGAGGATAGGCGCCGCTATGGTGGCATCACAGTATACCACGACGTGGTTGTTTGCCTCCTCCTTTTCTTCCTTTACCTTTCCCCAGGATACGGCCTCCTGCGGCGTAGCCCCGGAAAGCCCCCCCCACTGGGGTGAATCGGTGGTTATCTGTATAAAGTAATCATGACCCTTGCTGGGCCTGCCGAAGGCCATCTCAAGCATGGGTTGCGTCTGCATATAGAAATTTTTGGGTGATCCCCCCCCCACGGAGAGGACGCCGTTTTTCTTGCTGCCATGGATTATTGCCGCGGTCTCGAGGACGTCCAGATTCGGGTCTACCGTGGCCCTCCCTCCATGGAGCTTTAAGAGGGCGAGCATCAGGCCTATTGCGGAATCCCCCGGAGAGGAGGTATATATCGGCACGCCCAGCCTTGCTGCCTGTGCCACAAAACTTCGCTCCGGGTGAGGCGCCTTCTCCAAATTGACCTTACCTATAATGTGGTGCAGTTGCGCACTGGATATCGCGTCATTACCTGTGCCGTTGTTCAGTATCGCCTCTAAGTACTTGTCGGTCTCTACCAGTACCTCGTCGGTGACGTACGTGTCGTATATACGGTAAATCTTTGCCTGGCGGAGTTCGGAATCGTTGACGCGGAAGTCGCCGCGGTGCATGGGCAGGTCCAGTGCGAAGTGGAGGTCGTGGTAAACGTTGGCCCCGGTGGATATGATGAAGTCTATCAGTCCCGCCTCGATGAGCTCCCGCAGGATGCCGCCCATGCCTGTGGGCGTCATGGCCCCGGAGAGGGTAAGGCAGATGGTGGCGTCGTCCTCGGCCATCCTCACGAAGAGTTTCGACGCCTCGGCCAGCCTCCCCGCGTTAAAGGCCCCTGAGGCGGCAAAATTCTCGACCAGGTCCACCACACGCATGTCTTTGCTTGTATGATAGGCCGGTATCGTTCCCTTATGAAGGTATTTGTCTCTTAGAGGTTGTTGGTTGCAAGTTGTCATGGCAGAAAGACCGCGGTGGCAAGGACCGTTGTCCACAGCCCTCCTTTGTCGCCGCGGGCGGTCTGGGTGATGTTCCTGGTTTTAACGATCTTGCCGCTCATGCGGAAAATCTGTTTTCTCTCGTCGTAGTTTTTTTCAGGGTCAAACGTTATTCCAAGCGTTGTCGCAAGCATTGTGGCTGCAAGGTCTTCGGCGTAGTCGCCGGCCTTTTCCTCCGACTCCCCGAACCCGTGGTGCTCACTCAGATAGCCGTAGTGCTCGGCCTCCGACGGCACCGCCAGCCCGATGGACGCGCTTATCATCCGGTGCGGCTCATTGGTGGAATTCTCGCTCAACACACAGTGCACCACCTGCCCGGGCTTGATAAGTGGATTGCCTATATTTCTGGTTACGGTCTTACACTTTGGAGGGAAAATGCTTGAGACCTTGACAAGGTTGTATTTCTCGATTCCCGCCTTTCTGAGGGCAAGCTCAAAGGACTGGAGTTTCTCCCTGTGTTTACCCACGCCCTTGGTAAAGAATACCTTGGTCGGAACCAGTCCGTGCATCGCCGTCTTTCGTAAAAAGGAGGTCTTGTCAAGAAATTACGAACCTTTACTAATTAGAATAAACCCCGGAAAAAATCAATAGAAAATAAAAATTTAATTGCTCTGACGGCTGTGCCTTAGCGCTGTTTTCTCAGGGCTTCTGATAGATTGACTTGAATATGCCGCAAAAATTGAGATTATGAAATAAACTGAGGTGAAGAGGAAATAACCAATTATAGAA
Organism: Candidatus Brocadiales bacterium; assembly: GCA_036475985.1. Lineage (GTDB taxonomy): Bacteria > Planctomycetota > Brocadiia > Brocadiales > Bathyanammoxibiaceae > Bathyanammoxibius. The sequence goes on along the minus strand of JAZGAY010000182.1, from coordinate 477 downwards.
CACGCGTTCTTCTACGGGAGAATACTGCAATGATGTTACCCTGTGCGGTCCTCTTGCTTATGGCGATAGCAGCAGGTGGTTTGAACGGTATCGTTTCTCTTTGTGCTGAGGAACAGGATCGTCCCACACCGGACAATCAAGAGGAGAACCGGCAGGTCAAGAAGACCTGCCCTACCCCATTATTATGAGGTCATGGTGTGACCATGACCTACCATGTTTCCCCTTTGGAAAAGGGGCAAACCTTCCCCCTTTGGAAATCCCCTCTTCCCCCCTTTATTAAAGGGGGGTCTGCAGGCGGACAACATACCCCTAACAATATGGTCTCAGGGGTTTAATTCCCGTCAATGTTGCCTGTGACCATCCCGCCTCCGCCCTGGGTGTCGCCGGTAATCCTTTTCCAGTTAGTATCATTCATGTAGCACCAGGTGCCGTTAGGGGGCCAGTCCCCTATCAGGTCGTCCTTGCCGTCGCTGTCCA
>JAZGAY010000181.1:0-5056 GCA_036475985.1 Candidatus Brocadiales bacterium | reverse complement strand
TTTCAATACACGAACGGGCTTTCTGGCGGGTATAATCCTCGCTACAAGCCCCGGCTTCTATAAATATGCCTGTGTGGCAAAACTTGAATCGCCCCTGACACTGTTTATAGCCGCCAGTATAGCCGCTTTCTACCTCGGCCTTACCACATCTTCTAAAAATAAAAAGTGGTATTTCAGGGCAGGGTGGTTACTGATGGGCCTGGCCATGGTTACGAAGGGGCTTGGCGTGATACTAATAGGCCCGGTCATGCTACTTTATCTCCTAAGCCGCAGGGAACTGTACCGCGTCTGGGAAATGGAACCCATACTGGGCGGGTTTATCCTCTTTACATCTATGGCGGTGTGGCTGGTGCCGGCATATATACTGGGTGGGCAGGAATACGTCCAAGGACTGATAGAACATTTCTTTTTCCACGTCGGTATGGGGCTCCAACTCAAGAAACCCTTTTACTACATGACAGAGTCGCTTGTGGGTACGCTTCCGTGGTCTTTGATCTTACCGGCATTCTTTTTCTACCTGAGACGTGGCGACATCGACATTAAGCAAAAGGATGGTCTCCGTCTTCTCGCGATGTGGTTCATCGGCATGTGGATTGTCTTCTCGCTTATCATGGCAACGCGCTCAAGGTATATACTGCCAATATACCCTGCAATGGCCCTGGCGGCAGGAGTTTTATGGGAGTATTATTTTACCAAGGCCTCTGAAACGTGGTCTACTATAAAGGTGGTACCGATACTTGTCATATCGTTGGCTGCCGGTATTTCCGTAATGCTCATACACCGTCATGTCATTGCACTAACACCACTTACTGGTGGCCTAACCGTCTTGTGCCTGATAGCGCTCTTTTCAATCTGGTTGTTATCGCTTCGAGCAGGTCAGTACAAGGTCCTCTTTATCAGCTTTCTAGTAGTTATAATCGGTTTTGAGACGGCGTACATGCGGATAGCCCTGCCTGTAGAGAGCCAGGCCGGCGCAGAAAAGGCCGTTTGTGATAAGGCGCTCGCGAACATGGAGCCAGGCGCTCCCTGGACGCTTTATAAGTTCTTCAGCCCCGACTACGTTTTTTACGGGAGGACGGTCCTCAGAGTCATTAATACAGAAAATAGGCTTGCAGATTTTTTTTCCTCAAAGGAAAGGGTGTATTGCATTGTAAGCGAAGGCGACTACGGAGAAATAGACCTCTCCGCCTTCAACGTATCAGTCTTCAAGATAACAGAACTCAGGAAAACTGGCAGGAAGGCGGCCACGTTCATACTGATCTCCAACAGGCCGGATAGAGCCAAAAGGGACTAGGGGGACGGTATTGATATATGAACGACATCCTTCAGCGTAATGGCAGGACGGCCGTTATCGTCCTTGTAACACTCTGGCTGGTGACATATTTTCCGAACCTTTGGGTGCGGGAGTTCGTCGGAACAGACGAGCCCCTATACGCTCAGGTTGGGAGAGAGGTGCTCCTGGATGGGCACTGGTTCGCTCTCACCCAAAACGGTGAACCTTACTATAATAAGCCTCCCCTGTATTTCTGGCTTGTGGCCATATTTAGCATCCCTCAGGGCGACGTTACGGAATTTACGGCCACCCTCCCCTCCATGCTCATGGCACTGGGCACAGTACTGTTGGTTTACTTCCTGGGTAAAAGACTCTTTAACCACCGTGCGGGACTGCTCTCGGCACTCATGATGGCCACTATGCACCAGTTCCATCAGTACGGGTGCCAGGCCAGGCTGGACGTGCCTTTCGGCTTTCTGATCACGGCGTCTCTCACCGCATTCTATTTCGGCTACACAGACGCAGTTCGCAGGAAGAGATACCTGCTCTTTGCGTGGATACTTATGGGCCTGGCAGCCATAACGACAAAGGGCCCGGTTACGTTTATAATGGTTGGTGGCGTCGTGCTCTCATTCCTCTGGTGGCGTAACGACCTAAAGTTCTTAAAAGAAATCCGACCGCTGACAGGGGGCCTCCTCCTTGCGACAGTACTCCTCGTATGGCTCGTACCGGCCTACCTATTGGTTGGCAGGGAATATTTCGATGGCCTAATAGGACACTTTATGTACCACGCGAAGACTCCCCTCGGCATAGACAAGTTCTTTTTTTACTTTTCAAACATCATGGCCGGCACGTTGCCGTGGTCGATAGTGCTGCCAGGGGTGGTTTATCTATACCCCAGGAAAACGGACGAGGAAAAACGAGGCATAGCATTTGCCGGGTTGTGGGTAATTGTCATGCTCCTCATATTCTCAATATTTCTGCAGAAATTCAGCCGTTACATGCTGCCCGCCTACCCCGCGATGGCCGTTCTGCTGGGAGGCTTCTGGGATGAACTTCTGGAAAAGTCGCCCTTAAAGGAGTGGCCGAAAAATATGCCCTTACTTGCGTATGGACTGGCCACGTTCGCGGGTCTTATGGGAAGCTGGATATTTGTAAAGGCCCACACACACCAGTTCCACCCCTCCCTGTTAACGATTTCCGTTATCGCCGCCGTCTCCATATCCCTGATAGCAGCACTGTGGTATTCCATCAAGACTAAACAGTTCAGAATATTGTTCATCTCTATATTCCTGTTAACATGCGCCTTTGAGGTTGCCTACAGTTGGGCGTCATTCTTACGGGATAATAAGGAGCGGTCCGAAAAAACCCTTTGCCTTAAGATATCAACCCTCATCGGGCCAGGTACGCCCTGGGCAGTCTATAATCTGTACAGACCGGCCCAGACCTACTATACCAAATCTCATCCTAAAATCATTTTCTCTCAAGACGAACTAATTTCTTTCCTGAGCGGCACAGAGAAGGCCTATTGCCTTATCAATGGAAAGGACTATGAGACACTGATGTCAAAGGCCAACCTGACCCTCTACCCGGTGAAGAAGCTTGAAGGACCCAAGAAGAAAATGAAAAATCTATTGCTTATCTCAAACAAACCGGGGGAAACGCCTTTGTCACCGTGATAATATGAGACCTTTCTGTTTATCCTGAACATATGTTATGTTATATCGCTTCATCGTTTGTAAGGAATAAAGAGCTGGGAATGGAAGACAGGAGATAATGCTTAACAGGGCAACTTTTTTTAATACGAACAGACCCTCTTTAATCGTCTTGGTGCTGTTTTCACTGGCGATGTTCTTTCTGAACCTTGGGGGCAGAGACCTCTGGGCACCTGACGAGGGGGAATACGCCCAGATATCACAGGAGATGATAGAGACCGGAGAGTGGATTATCCCCCAACTCAACGGAACACCTTCAGCACAGAAGCCGCCTCTTTTTAATTGGGCCGCCGCCGCCCTTTCACTCCCTGCCGGCAGGGTCACCGAACTGACTGCCCGTCTGCCCTCGGCCATTGCGGGCATGGTAGGCGTGCTTGCGGTCTACTGGTTGGGCATGGGGTTATTCGGGCGAAGGACGGGCCTGATTTCGGCACTGATAATGGCCACCTCACCAATATATTTACATCAGGCACGGTGGGCACAGGTGGACATGGTATATTCGATGTTTGTATGTCTGTCCCTGGTGTGTTTTTACTATGGGTACGCAGAGGAAATAAACAGGAGAAAATATTTCGTTCTCGGTGCACTGTTTGTGTCGCTGGGCGCGCTGACAAAAGGGCCGGTGGCAATCGCGCTGCCCATGTTAACCATGCTCATATTCCTGGGCCTTAATAAAAGGCTCAAGGAATTTCTCACAAGAGATTTGCTTCTATACCTTGCCGTCTGTATCGCAATCATCTCACCCTGGTATCTAGCTGTTTACTTCAAGGCCGGCCCGGATTTTGCCTGGGAGCTGACGGTAAAACATAACTTCTACATGTTCTTTGACACCTGGAGCCATAAGCGACCGTTTTACTACTATTTCATCAATCTCCCCTGGGAGTTCTTCCCGTGGATAGTATTCCTGCCGGCAGCCATATTAAACCTGTTTGCAAACGATAAGGAAAGAGAGCAGAGATTGTTTCTCCTTGCGTGGTTTATTGTCATGTTCTGTTTCTTCAGCCTGTCTCAGGCAAAGCAGGGGAAATACATCCTGCCCCTGTTCCCCTCCATTTCACTGATTGTAGGCAGATTCTGGGACAACGTCCTGTCCGATAAGCAGTCACTCTCTTATGCAAAAAGCCTGTTGCTACCGACCATATTCCTCGCAGCGGTAATGGTCTTCGGCAGCGCCGCGGCAGCATGGGTGGTTAGCAAAGAGCACCCCGAATTTCTAAAGGTCAGCCTTCTCCTCGGGTCAATATTTGCCCTCTCCGGTGCGGCCATGTTCATATTTGCGACTTTTAGATTGAAGAGGGAACTCTTCATGACAATCGTCGTGTCACTCCTTATAATCTCAACCTGTCTTACGTTCTTTATTAACCCGAAGATTAATGTCCACAAGTCCCCAAAACCCTTTTGCCAAAAAACGACCGGCATAGTAAAAGACAAGGAACTTGGCATATATGGAATCTTTCTGCATCAGATGGGTCCTTATATATTCTATACCGGCAGAAAGCTAAAAACCTTTGATGATGAAGCGGCCGTGGCAGGATTCTTCAGCACCCAGGAAAGGGTCTTTTGCATAATGAGCGACACATACCTTAAATCTTTCAAGGAAAAATACACTGGCCCCGTGCATTCTCTCTTTTCTGCATCGGCAGGCCACAGGAACGTGCATCTGGTCTCAAATAAACCCTGAAACACCGCCTATACAATACTATCCGTACGGCACGAGGTTTTCACCCCATGCCAGACCCGGTACCTTGTACGGCTTCCGGCCAGTACCCCGCACAGAATCCTTGACAGCCCGCCGTTGCTGTGTTAAAAAGTATGATTCAAGGAAGAAAGGTGAAGAACATGGATATAATAAACACACTTGAAAGCGAAAACATCTCCTCCAAAATAGAAAGTCCCGCCGTGGGTCAGGCAGTGGACGTACAGACGAAGATTATAGAAGGAGACAAGGAGCGCACCCAGGTATTCAGCGGGACCGTTATCGCCAAAAAGGGGAGTGGAAACAGAAAGACCTTTACCGTCAGGAGAATCGTGCAGGGGGAAGGAGTCGAGCGCATATTCCCCTTACATT
>JAZGAY010000180.1:0-8966 GCA_036475985.1 Candidatus Brocadiales bacterium | reverse complement strand
TCTCAACGCCGCGTGGAGTTCCCTGTCTAGTCTTTCTTCCACCAGCTTCTGCATCTCGTTAATTTCTTCGCCCCTCAGCGTCCTGTCGGGGGCGCGGTAACAGAGCTTGAAGGCCAGGCTCTTCTTGCCCGCCGCAACCTGCTTGCCGCGATAGAGGTCAAAAAATTCTATCGACTCCAGATACTCGAGCCCCGACTCCTTTATGCACCTCTCAACGTCGGCCCAGCCCACACGTTCGTCCACCACCACGGCCATGTCCCTCACGGCGGGCGGGTACAGGGGCAGCTTCTTAAAGACCGCCCCGAGGTCCGCCATCTCCACAATGGCGTCAAAATCCACCTCTGCCATTACAGGGTGCGAGTTGAGGTCGTACTCCTCCACAAGCCCTTTTTCCACCTCTCCCAGCACGCCCATCGCCGCACCGTCCATCTCCACCCTGCATGACCTCTTCTCTTCAAACGGCGCTCCCGGACACCCCTGCCACTTAAGAACACCCTTTAGACCGAAGGCAGAGAACACGCCCTCCAATACGCCTTTAACGGCACTGAAGGCCTCTTCCGCCCCGGCGAGCTCTTCCTCCCACAACAAACAGAGACGGTTTCTCTCCTCCGGCAATTTATCGACACTATCTGCCGGCAAATAGACACGGGCAATCTCGAATATCCTTACACCGGGCGTACCGCGGTCCTGGTTATGCCTCTTTACCCTCAGGAGGTTGCCCAAGAGCGTCTGCCTAAGGAGGTCCTCGTCCTTCCTGATAGGGTTTCTCAGAGTAAGGGGTTGTCTGCCGGAAGACGCGCTGAACCTCCGGTGCTGCAGGTCATCTATGATGCTGCAGGTTACGACCTCCGTGAGGCCCCACCCCGTCAGGAGTTCACGGGCCCTTTCTTCCACCTGCTCGTACCTGCTCCGGGGTTTTACCTGAATGCTCAGGCGCGTATCGGCCGGGATGTTGTTGTAGCCGTATATGCGGGCAACCTCTTCTATGAGGTCTACCTCCCTGGTGACGTCGTTGCGGAAACTCGGAACGGTCGCAACTACCTTATCCCTGCCTGCCTTGGCCTCAAACCCGAGCCGCAAAAGGATGTCTCTGGCCGCACCGGGTTCTACCTTCGTACCCAGGAGGGCGTTAAGCCTCGGCATCCTCACGGTAACGACCGATTTTTTTGTCTTGCCGGAGCCGATGTCAACCACCTCCCTTGCCACCTTACCCCCCGCCAGTTCCTGTATCAACCGTGTGGCCCTTCTTGACGCCCAGTCCACCCCTTCCGGGTCGACCCCCCTCTCGAAGCGGTAGGAGGAATCGGTAGACAGCACAAACCTCTTGGCCGCACGCCTCACGGCAGAGGGCCTGAACCTGGCCGATTCAAGCACTATGTTCGTAGTCGCCTCCCCCACCTCCGTATCAACGCCGCCCATTACGCCGGCAAGCGCCACGGGTCTCTCCCCGTCTGCGATAACCAGCGTCTCCGGAGTAAGCTCGCACTTCATCCCGTCTATGGTCTTAAGCGCCTCCCCACTGGCGGCGCGCCTTACCACGATTTTATTGCCCTTCAACCTATCCATGTCAAAGGCATGCAGGGGCTGGCTTGTCTCAAGCAGCACATAGTTGGTGACGTCCACCACGTTATTTACGGGCCTCAGGCCTACCGCATCGAGGTGTTTTTGCAGCCACGAAGGCGACGGGCCTACCTTTACGCCCCGGATAATGCGCGCCGTGTAACGCGGACACAATTCCAGGTCCTCCACACGGACCCGGAAGTCTACGGGAATTTTTTCCGGCATATAGTCCACCTCCGGCAGGCGCACCTTGCCGCGGGTTATGGCCGCCACCTCCCGGGCAATACCCAGGTGGCACAGACAGTCCGGCCTGTTCGAGGTGACCTCTACGTCCAGACGGTAGCCGTCCGCAAGCGGCGTTACCTCCTCCACCACCAGTCCGACCTCCGTAAGGGCAGCGGCAAGCTCCTCCGCGGAGAGGTCAAATCTGCAATATTCCTTCAGCCAGTTATAGCTTATCTTCATGTTCTAATCCTAAGGAACGAGAGTTCTATATCTATGTCTATGCCTTCATCTACTACCGTTTGACACTATATAGCATGGGTGCTCTGCCACCCATGTTTAACGCCGCATTATGTAACTGGGGACAGAGCCCCAGTCCTATATTAACTACGGGTAGAACGGAATTTGTCTCAGAGGTAAATCTCCGGCCGGTCAAAACTGAGATAGAAACCTCATGTCGTTCTCAAAGAAGAGCCTTATGTCGTCTATGCCGTACTTGAGCATGGCTATCCTTTCAACACCCATACCGAACGCAAAGCCCGTATATTTCTCTGCATCATAACCCACCGTCTTGAACACGTTGGGGTCTACCATGCCGGCGCCAAGGATCTCCATCCACCCCGAGCCGCACGTGCTGCAGCCCTTGCCCTTGCAGAGCGAGCACGATATCTCCATCTCGGCCGACGGCTCCGTAAACGGGAAGAAAGAAGGCCTGAAGCGCACCCGTGTATCGGGCCCGTAATATGCCTGCACAAAGAGTTGCAGGACGCCCTTAAGATGCCCGAAGGTGACGCCCTCCTCCACCATAAGCCCCTCTATCTGATGGAACATGAAGGAATGCGTGGCGTCCACCGTGTCCGGCCTGAAGACCTTGCCGGGGGCGATTATGCGGATGGGAGGGCTCTCCTTCTCCATCACCCTTATCTGCACGGTGGAGGTCTGGCTCCTCAGGAGCACGTCATCCGAGCCTGAGACGTAAAAGGTATCGAAATCATCCCTTGAGGGGTGGTCCATCGGTATGTTGAGCGCCTCAAAATTATAGTATTCAAGCTCCACCTCCGGCCCATAGGCCACCTGAAAACCCATCTTCCCAAAAATATCCTTTATGTCGTCTATGGTCTGCATAATCGGGTGTTTGTGGCCGAGCGGTGGCCGCCTGCCGGGTAAGGTCACGTCCTGAACGGCAGTAGTAGCGACTTTTAGACCCCCTTCGCCCCCTAACGCCTTCTTCGCCTCTTCATATTTACCCGATAAATCCCTCTTAAGTTCGTTAAGGAGTCGCCCTGCCACCGGTCTCTCTTCGGCGGGAAGTGATGGGACCTTTGCAAGAAACTCGCCCAACTCTCCCTTCCTGCCCAGGTATTTTATGCGGAACGCCTCAAGCCCTTCGGGCGTGTCGATGGCCTTGAGCTCCCCTTCCGCCTTCTCTTTCAGTCCCTCTAATTCTGCCTTCATTGCGCTGGTTGTGACGTCTTGTAAATGTTTCGCAAACCCAAGAAGATAAAGAAATTATGCCGACGCAAAATAATATCACAACACACACGATTGTCAAGGAATCTCACCGGAACAACAAACACAGGTACACCTTTATCGCTTGACACCTCTTTAACGCAGGGGCTAAGATGGGACGTCCACTCATATCAAGTCACGCGAGAATGGGGGAAAACATGGCTCTCGACTTTAAGATAAAGCTGGGCGGCGCCGCAGGCCAGGGTATGCAGTCCGTCTGCCACATCCTCTCCCACGTCTTTGCGCGCGGCGGATACCGCGTGTTTTCCGTCCAGGACTACCAGTCACGCATCCGCGGCGGGCACAACACGTCTACCATAAGAATACGGGACGGGTACGTAACCGCCATGACTGAGGGGGTGGACATACTCATCGCCCTCAATAAAGAGACCATCGACATCCACGCGGGAGAGGTGCCCCGGGGCGGGGCAATCATATACGACGGGGAAAAAATCAGTCTCGACGACTCCCCGCAAAAGAATATCCCAGACCTTGTCAGCATACCACTCGAGCGGCTTGCCCGTGAGAAGGGGGGGGACAAAAAATATGTCAATTCCGTGGCGGCCGGCGCGGCGCTCGGTCTCATGCGGTACGACTTCCAGCCCCTTGCCGAAATGCTCAAGGAGATGTTTGGGAAAAAGACCTCCGACGCAGACGCCAATGTAAGGGCGGCAAGGGCGGGATATGATTCTGCCCTCAAAAATTTTCATGAACAGTTCGACCGGGACCTTGCGCCACTCGACGCCAACCGGCGGATGCTGATAAGCGGCAACGAGGCTCTTGCGCTGGGCGCGCTTGCGGCGGGCTGCAAGTTCATGTCCGCCTATCCCATGACCCCGTCCACCGGGATAATGACCTACCTGGCCGGAAAGTCCCGGGAATGGGGCCTAATCGTGGAGCAGGCCGAGGACGAGATAGCGGCCATAAATATGGCCGTTGGCGCCGCTTATGCAGGGGTGAGGGCGCTTACCGCCACATCCGGCGGCGGGTTCTGCCTTATGGTCGAGGGGCTTGGCCTGGCCGGCATGACCGAGACTCCCATCGTGATAGTGGAGGCACAGCGGCCGGGACCCTCCACCGGACTTCCCACCCGGACGGAGCAGTCTGACCTGGAGTTCGTGCTCCATGCCGCACACGGCGAGTTCCCAAGGGCCGTACTGGCGCCGGGCACCGCAGAGGAGGCGTTTTACATAATGGGCAGAGCATTTAACCTCGCCGAGAAATACCAGACGCCCGTAATAGTCATGAGCGACCAGCACCTCGCCGACTCATGCTGGACCATAGACGACCTGGACGTGAACAAAATAACCATCGACAGGGGCCAGCTTCTTACTGAAAAAGACCTGGCCAAACAAGACGGGTACAGGAGGCACGCCTTCACCGCATCCGGCGTATCCCCCAGGGCGCTGCCCGGCACACCCGGCGCACTGGTGGTCACCGACAGTGACGAGCATGACGAAGAGGGCCACCTGACCGAAGATTTAGGGATACGCACCCGGATGGTACAGAAACGCATGAAGAAACTGGAAGGGTTGTCAAGTGAGATAGCGCCACCCAGGATTTTTTGCGGCGACAAGAAGGTCAAGACCCTGCTAATCGGCTGGGGTTCCACCTACGGGGCCATGAGGGAGGCGGTGGACACCATGAACTCAAACGGGGGCAGTGCGGCCATGATGCACCTGAGCGAAATCTGGCCCTTCCCCTCCGCGCACGTGACCGGCGCAATGGAAAAGGCCGAAGAATGTTTCGTGGTGGAGAACAACGCCACGGGACAACTGGCGCGTATAATAAGAACCGAGACGGGCAAGACCGTCACGGCAAAGATTCTCAAGTACGACGGTCTCCCCTTCAGCCCGGAATATATACTAAAGAGTTTGAAATGACACACGAAAGGGCGCTGCAAATAGAAACGCAGATAGAAACATAAATTATGGTAGAGCTAAAGGACTATCAGGGTGGAGAGACGGCGTGGTGCCCCGGCTGCGGGAACTTTATGCTGCTGAGGGCGGTGGAGGAGGCCCTTGCGGGGCTCGGCCTGGAACCGCACGAGGTGCTTCTGGTATCCGGCATCGGCCAGTCCAGTAAACTGCCACACTATATGAAGTGTAACACCTTTAACAGCCTGCACGGCCGCACCCTCTCACCCGCCACCGGCGCAAGGCTTGCAAACCACGAGCTGACCGTTATCGCTATCGCCGGCGACGGCGACTGCTACGGCGAGGGCGGGAACCATTTCCTGCACACCATACGAAGGAACGTCAACGTCACGGTAGTGGTGCATAACAACCAGGTCTACGGCCTTACAAAGGGCCAGGCGTCGCCCACCAGCGAACCGGGTTTTGTGACAAAGGTGCAGCCCGGCGGTGTCTTTGAGTCGGCCTTTAATCCCCTGGGCGTGGCCATTGCGCTTGATGCAGGGTTTGTGGCCAGGGGTTTTGTGGGCGAAAAGGCGCATCTGGTGGATTTAATCCAAAGGGCCGTAAGGCATAAGGGCTTCGCCCTGGTAGACGTCCTCCAGAACTGTCCCAGCTTCAACAAACTCAATACATTCAAGTGGTATAAGGACCGGGTCTACAGGCTGGACGATAAAGACTACGACCCGGCAGACAGGATGGCGGCGTTCCAGAAGGCGCAGGAGTGGGGTGACAGGATACCGCTGGGACTTATCTACAACCACACCAACCGCCCGGCCATGGAGGAGCAGGAGCCCGTAATCGCCCAAACACCCCTGGTAAAACAGCCCATCGACCGCTCGGGGTTTAACAAGCTGCTTGAGGAGTTTTACTAATATTTGCGTAGGGACAACCTTTATGGTTGTCAGCAAACGAGGTGCGTCGAGACGCACCCTACGTTATTAAGAAAAACCGCACCTGTAGCATTAAGCCCTGCCCTTGACATCAAGTGCGATGTCGAGGGCCTTTGCCGAATGTGTGAGGGCACCGACGGATATCCAGTTGGGCCCCATCCGCGCTATCTCCTCGACGTTATCCAATGTCACGTCGCCTGAGACCTCTATTATGGGGGGTTTCTCCAGCCCCACACCCACGACAACATCCATGGCCCTGGAAATGTCTTCAACGGACATATTGTCCAGCATGATTATGTCCGGCCTTGCGGCAAGCGCCTCTTCCACCTCGTCCAGGGTCCTTGTCTCTACCTCGATGAGCATCCACTGCGGGGCCTTCTCACGCGCCTCCCTGACTGCCTTCGTCAGGACCTGGCCCTCTTCGAGTATCTTGAGGTGGTTGTCCTTGATAAGTATCTGGTCGTACAGTCCCATGCGGTGGTTCTTCCCGCCGCCCGTCTTCACGGCGTATTTCTCAAGCGTCCGCCAGCCGGGAGTGGTCTTTCTGGTGTCATATATCCTGGCCTTATGACCCTTTATCTTTTCTACATATCTTGCGGTAAGGGTGGCGATGCCGGAGAGCCTCTGGAGGAAATTGAGCACCACCCTCTCCCCGAGCAGTATCGCCCTGGCCGGGCCACTCACCGTGGCAATCACCCTGCCCGGAAGCAACGTGGCGCCGTCGGCCACCACGTACTCAAAGGACACGTCCGCGCTTAGTTTTTTATAGACCTCCCTGGCCACCGGCAGGCCGGCGACCACTCCGGGCTCTCTGATGATGAACTCCCCCACGGCCTCAAGCCACTCCGGCACCAGGCTGTCGGTGGTCACGTCGCCGCCGCCTATGTCCTCGCCTATGGCCGTATCTATCAGGACCTGTATCTCTTTTTCCTTCGTGTCAATCGGTAATTCCATGTTCTAACCTATGGTTGTTAAGGGCCTGCCCCCTACGGTTAACGCAGACTATTTGACGTCCAGGGCCTCAAGCTTGTCCCTGAGTTCGGCGGCGCGCTCGAAGTCGAGCTTCGCAGCGGCCTCCCGCATCTCCTGCTTCAGTTCGTTTACGTAGTCGAGCGTCACGTATTCTTCCTCCGTCTCGGCTATCACCTCGCGGGCGTACCTCCTCGACGACACCTCCTCCTCTATGCCCCTGCGTATCTCCTTTTGTATCGTCTTCGGGGTAACGTTATGCCTGCGGTTATATTCAAGCTGCAGCTCGCGGCGCCGGGCGGTCTCGTCCATCGCCCTCTTCATCGAGGAGGTTACGGTGTCTGCATAGAGGATTACCTCGGCGTTCACGTTCCTTGCCGTCCGGCCGATGGTCTGGATGAGCGCGGTCTCCGAGCGGAGGAAACCCTCCTTATCGGCGTCGAGTATGGCCACGAGCGACACCTCCGGCAGGTCAAGACCCTCGCGCAGGAGGTTCACCCCCACCACCACGTCAAACCTGCCCATGCGCAGGTCCCGCAACACCTCTACCCTCTCGAATGCGTTCATCTCGGAATGCAGGTACATCCCCTTAAGACCCTCCTCCTGTATGTACTCGCTCAGGTCCTCCGCGAGGCGCTTGGTCAGCGTCGTGGCCAGTACACGTTCACTCTTCGCCGCGCGCCCCTTTATCTGCTCAAGCAGGTCCTTTACCTGCGTGGTGGCGGGTCTGACGAGTATGACCGGGTCAAGGAGTCCCGTAGGCCGGATAATCTGCTCCACAACCTCTCCGCCGCACACCTCAAGCTCATAGGGCCCCGGCGTGGCCGAGACGTACAGTACCTGGTTTATCTTGCCCTCCCACTCGCTGAATTTAAGGGGGCGGTTGTCCAGCGCCGAGGGGAGCCGGAAACCGTGCGCCACGAGGACCTCCTTCCTTGAGCGGTCTCCGTTGTACATGCCGCCTATCTGCGGGACGGTCACGTGAGACTCGTCCACTATCAGCAAGAAATCCTCGGGGAGATAATCGATCAGTGTGTAGGGCGGCTCGCCGGGCGCACGGCCGCTTACGTGCCTCGAATAATTCTCTATGCCGTGGCAGTATCCCACCTCTTTGAGCATCTCCATATCATAACGCGTGCGGGCCTCAAGGCGCTGGGCCTCAAGGTGCTTGCCCTTGGACCTGAGCTCATCGAGCCACCACACCAGCTCCTTCTCTATCGACGCCACCACGCCCTCTATCTTGCCCTCGGGCATCACGAAATGCTTGGCGGGGTAGATCTCAAGCGAATCTTCCTGGCTCACCACCTCGCCCGTCATGGGGTCTATCACCGTGAGCCGCTCTATCTCGTCGCCAAAGAATTCAATGCGGTAACCGCATTCTTCATAAGAGGGGAACAGTTCCACCACGTCACCCCTCACACGGAAGGCGCCGCGCTCGAAGGCCAGGTCGTTGCGCCCGTACTGTATGTTTACCAGTTTTCTCAGCAACTCATTGCGGTCCATCTCTTCGCCCCTGTTAATCCTCACGTACATCTTCTGATACTCTTCCGGCGAGCCCAGACCATAGATGCACGAGACGCTCGCCACTATTATTACGTCCTCACGGGACATCAAGGCGCTTGTGGTGGCAAGCCTCAACCGGTCGAGCTCCTGGTTTACGGTGGCCTCCTTTTCTATATAGATATCCCTCTGGGGGATATAGGCCTCAGGCTGATAATAATCATAGTAGCTCACAAAATACCTGACTGCGTTATGGGGGAAAAATTCCTTAAACTCGCTGTAGAGCTGCGCGGCAAGGGTCTTATTGTGCGACATGACCAGCGTGGGCCTGCCCAGGGCCTTGATGACGTTCGCCATGGTAAAGGTCTTGCCCGAACCGGTCACCCCCAGCAGTGTCTGA
>JAZGAY010000018.1:0-4869 GCA_036475985.1 Candidatus Brocadiales bacterium | reverse complement strand
TGTGTAAAATACTAAGAAAGTTATGTCAGCGTCAGCGTCAGCATTTTGAAGAAACCCTGAAGGTGGCAAAATGAATAGAGCCTTGTGCGTTGTTGTGGTTGCGGTGCTCATGATTGTAAGTCTTGGCGTGCGCCAATGCGTGTGGCATTGTACCGATGCGCAGGGAGAGGGCATGAGCGTGGAGGACAGGGTCAGGCTGAACGTCCAGGCGCTCAGGGACGACAAGAGCGTGATAACGCGCGCCGGCGCGGCCAAGGTCCTGGGGGATATTGGTCCCGATGCGGCCGAAGGTACGCCCGCCCTTGCAGATGCCCTTTTGCACGACAAACACTCGATGGTGCGCACCCATGCGGCCAAGGCGCTCGGAAAGATTCGTAACGGCGATGAGGAGGGCGTGCACGCGCTTGATGAGGCCCTCTGGACCGACAAGAGTACCGAGGTGCGCAAGAACGCCATCTGGGCGCTGGGTGAGATTGGCGACAGGTCGGACGATACCATAAAGGGCCTTTCCGCGGCCCTGAGGAACAAAGACCCTGAGATCGGCGTCAGTGCCGCCCGGGCCATGAGCAAGATAGGCTCCAGTTCTGGCAGCGTCATTTACTACCTGTGTAAGGCACTGCTCCATGCCTCAAGTCCCCGGGTGCGCCAGGAGGTAGCCCGGACGCTTGGAGACCTGGGGCCCGGCGCGCGTGACGCCACCACCACACTGGCAAAGGCCCTGGAGGACGAGGACGCGGAGGTGCGCCTCTCGGCTGCCGAGGCGCTCGGCAAGATAGGCCGCGAGGCCCTCGAGGCCGCATCCGCACTCTCAAAGGCCACCCGTGACGCCGACACGCGTGTCCGCGCTCAGGCAAAAAAATCTCTCATGGAAATGGCAAGAAGCGGACGGTAATACGTCTCCGGCACCCGGTGTCTCAAGACACGTGTCCCTTCCCTACCCCCGCATCTTGCAGTCCTATGCGTTCTGTTCAAAGAATTAAAGAATTGTGGAAAAGCTGTTCATATGAATGAATGAATGAATGAATGAACGCACGTGCGAGACGGGCTCGCACGCTACTTCATGCCGCACGGCGTGCCGCAGCACGCTGCGTACCTCATGTAGATGTAGCGCGACAACATCCATATTTCATTCGCTCAGCGCGCAGACAATTTTTTGCATTTGCTTTTGATATGAGGGGTGTGTTAGATTTGACGCTTTGCGACATTACGGGGAGGGTAAATACCGTTGGACCCGAAGAGCCTGATCAACCTGTCCATTCTCTGCTACTGGCTGTCCGTGGGTGTGTTCACGGCCTACTGGTACTTCAACTACTCCGACAAGAGTAGCAGAGGCCTTGTGCTCCTTATCGGTCTCGCCATACAGTTCCTTGCCATTCTTTTACGGGGAATGGCAATTGAATATTTCCCGCTCACCAACAAGTTCGAGTCGTTTTACGGGTTCTCTGCAACGGTGTTTGTGGTGCTTTATATATACAGGGGCACAGAAATTCCTACGTACAGGACGGTCTTGTTCGGCGTGGGTTATGTCTTCCTGGTGGCCGCGGCCTTCTGGCCGAAGGGTCTGAACTATCCTCCGCCCCTGATGATAACCATATGGTACATACTCCACGTGCCGCTTTCGTTTATGTGCTACGCGTACTGGGCCTCAAGTTTTGCTGCGGCCGCGGCATGGTTCCTCGGGGCCAAACCGGGTGAAGGGGCCTCGTCCGGAGGTGCGTCCAAGGCCTCCGGGACGGACATGATTGAACTGATGGACAGGAACATCCTCTACGGCATGCTCCTGTTCTCGGTCTCCATGCTCTTTGGCGGGCTGTGGGGATACGTGGCCTGGGGCAGTTACTTCATGTGGGACGCGAAGGTGGTGTGGTCGGTAATAGTGTGGCTCTTTTATTCGGCCTATATACACGTTGACCACTGGCCCGCGGCAAAGGCCTATAAACCGCACCTGGCCGTCGTCGGTTTTCTTATCGTGCTTATGACCTACGTGGGGACGAGTTTCCTGATTAAAAGCACACATAGCTTTGGTTGAGACGAGTCATGTACTGGTTATACGACACACTAAAGTCAAAGAAACTGGGTGTCCAGCTTGGGTTTGCCACCACGGCGCTGCTTATCTTCGGCAGCCTGCTGATGAACTTCATGCCCGCCTACTACCGGGGGCTGCAGGGGGAGGACATAAACTTCTTCTTCGAGCACGTCAGTCTGGTTAACGCATGGTTCTACCTGATGTTCGCGGGGTTTGTGCTCTACGGGATAAACACCTTTTGTTGCACCCTTGACAGCGTCCTGGTCAAGCTGAGGGCGGGAGTGAAGAACGTTACGCTCTACGGCGGTTCCGTGGTGCATGTTGCCTTTATGGTCACGCTGGTCGCGCACCTTGTTGGCGGGGTGTACTACACACCGAGCCGGATGTTTACCATAACCGGCAAGCCCGTCAGGTGCGGCGACGCGGAGCTGAGCGTTACCGGGATTGAGACCATCACCTTTCCCAACGGCATGCCCAAAGAGGTCAGGGCCACTATCCACGTCAAACGCGGGGGGGAAGAATTTGAGCGGATACTGGGATATAACCAGCCCGTTGTATTTGACATGGGGGCCAAGGAATTTCTTCTCAGACAGTACGGCAGCAAGCCCAAGAGCGTGACGCTCAACCTGAACGGCAGCACGCAGAAGCTGGCGTTGATGGAAGAATTTTCCATTGGCGAATCACGCGCGATAGTGGCCGGGCTTATGTTGCCTCCCCGGATAGAGACCCCTGTGGTCGCCATCGTTGCAAACCCCAACAGAGAGGACGCACAGCAGTATTTTGTCCGCATGGACAGGACGGATGCCCTGTTGATAGAGGGCGTGCAGGTAAGGCTTGAGGACGTTGAGATTGTCAACAGCGTGGTGGTTGACCTGAAGGAAAACCCCGGTGTGCCGCTCGCGCTAAGTGTGACGGCGCTCTTTGGGGTTGGTGTGGTGCTGGTGATATTCAGGCTGGTGCAAAAGCTGACCCACAGATATTAGGAGGGGTGTCGCTCCTGCGGGCTACCGCACCTCTCTCGATTTAAGCCGTATCTTGCTTTGCGCAAGGGGTATCAGTTCCTGCCGTTCGTCGGCCCCGCCGATTACCACTCCGTCGGGCGTGATTTCTGCAATACGCTTACCCGTACCGGGTACCGCGTCGCCCACGGTATAAAACTCACCGTTTATTACTGCGACACTCCCGTCAGCGCTAACAAGTACAGAAGTCACGGTCAAGGGTATTGCTGTGCGCCTGGCGACAGTAGGTGTCTTGGCCAGCGCCTTCTTTGGGGAGCGTATCTCGCCGGGTGTCAGAAAAGGGTTTCGCCCCCATCCTCCAGAGGCCAGTTGCTCTCTGAAAATGATGGTGTTTACGGGTATGGGCTGGAACTCTCTGGCCTCACCCCCCATCTCTTCCTTTGCTGCCGCCTTTTTCTTTGCCGCCGGCGAAGGAGCAATTGTTATGGAGGGCGGACGTATGACGCTGGCGCTCCTTGGGCGGCTCTTGCCCCATATCGTGGTGTATACTCTGTACAGGGAGAAGGGTAAGAGGACTATCAAGCCAATAAGCATTATCTTCATTCTGCGAGTCATTTTGTTTCGCTGTCCGTTTGCTGGTGTATACGCTGGCCGGGGGTATCAGTGCCCGGAGGTTGTTCGTCAGCCTTCAGGCATACGGGTTCTTTTGGATAGTTTTCGTTCAGGTATTCGGCCAGTTTCAAGACGTCTTTTCTGGGTATCAGCGGGAAACCCACCTCATTTCCTTCAACGTAGACCTGGTACGTTGCCACCGTAAGTATCACTGGCAGCCAGTGGTCTGTGGGCGGCGGGCATATGGGCGGTATTGCGTTGGCCTGCCCCTCGGTCACCAGAAAGTTCTCTACCGCCCAGCCGTGGCACATGGTGCATACACGCTCAAAAAGCTCTCTGGACGATTCTTCCGCGGCCATGGTCGGGTTGCCGGGCGTGGTGAAGAGAATAAGGGGGCAAACCAGGACCAGTACTACGGCCGCTTTGCCCAGACCACCTTGTGACAAAAGGCTATGTCCTCCCGCGTTGCGGCCATGGGTTCATAGGCAGTTGCGTTGTGAGATATGAGTATAACCATGTTCGAGGAGAAGGCAATCTCTTTCACGTAGACCTTTCCCGTGCTGTGAAGACGGCAGATAACAAGGTCGCCGGACCTTACCTTCTCAGACGGGCACACAACCACCTTCGTGCCTTCCGGAAAACCAGGCAGCATGCTGTTACCGCTTACGATCAGCCCGTAGGCGTTTTTGTCGGTAACGTCGGGCAGCCTTTCAAGGGGTTCGTCGATAGAGCCGCCGACGGGGAGACCGGTATCGTCGAAGACTATGTCCGCCTCACCGGCTGCGACATGGCCGACTATGTTGATGCAGTTGTTCCCCCCCTCCCTCACATGCTGATGAGGCGCCTCTGTCTGCCGCCGGGCTGCAATCTCTGTCCCGCCCGCCTCAGGCTCATGCAGCACCTGAAAGACCCTGTCCTTCGGCGGTACCGGGGGGTAGTCCTTTGAATCGTCAAGCAGATACTCAACCGACACCCCGAAGGCCCTGGAAAGGGCAAAGGCGGATTTTCCCGGTAATTTGCGGTTTAGAGACTCCTTTTCGTAGTTTCTGTAGCTGGATATAGGTATACCGGCCGACCTTGCGGCGCGGGATTTTGTCCAGCCCTTCTCTGCCCTTAGCAGTCTAAGTTTGGTTCCTACCTTCATATGTCTTTATATGACAGAAAGATATAAAAAATTTCAGATTCTACTTGCTATTTAACCCGTATAGGCTACAATAGCCCATTATGACCAATACAACCATCATGGGCCGTATTTTGTGGCCCATTTAGGTC
>JAZGAY010000179.1:0-3273 GCA_036475985.1 Candidatus Brocadiales bacterium | reverse complement strand
CATGTCAAAGAATCGGTCAGGAAATTCCTTGCCGAATTTGACCGTTGTTGTAGATTTTGCCAGGTCTGCGTCCAGCACTACGATGTCTTTGTGGTTTCTTCCCAACTCCAGCAGGGCCTCTCCGTATGCAGCGCGGGTTGATACCATTTTAGCGGTGTCTGTTTTTACGGGCATGTGCCCATCCTTTATAATAGTTCCGCCAGGGCCTTTTCGGCCTGTTCCTGGTTTGGGGCCTTTCCGTGCCAGTCCACCTCTCCCTCCATGAACGACACGCCTTTGCCCTTTACGGTCTTTGCTATGATGACGGTTGGTTTGCCTTCCAGGGTCTCTACCTCATCATATGCCTTGAGGATTTTTGCCATATTGTGTCCGTCTATCTGTATAACGTTCCAGCCGAACGCCAACCACTTTTCGTGTATTGGCAGGGGCGACATAACGGTGTTAATAGGCCCGTCTATCTGCAAACCATTATTATCTACTATTGCGCAAAGGTTGTCCATACCATAGTGGCTGGCAGCCATGGCCGCTTCCCAGACCTGGCCCTCCTCAATCTCTCCGTCGCCCAGCATGACATATACACGATAGCCTTTATTGTCTATTTTGGCCGCGAGGCCCATACCGAGTCCTACCGACAGGCCCTGGCCCAGTGAACCGCTGGATATCTCTATACCGGGGGTAAGGTGTTTGTCGGGATGGCCCTGAAGTCTGCTGCCGAACTCTCTCAAGGTGTCGAGTTCACTTACCGGAAAATATCCCGTCTCGGCCAGTACGGCATAGAGTGCGGGGCAGGAGTGACCCTTTGACAACACAAACCTGTCCCTATCGGGCCAATCAGGATTTTTGGGGTCGTGTCTTAGTTTACCGTGGTACAGAGCCACGATAAGGTCTGCGGCAGAGAGTGAACCTCCGGGGTGGCCTGAGCCGGCCTTGGCCAGCATGCGGATTATGTGTCTTCTGACCAGCCTGGCTTTTTCCTCAAGTACTTCAATACTGGGCCTGTTCAATAAAGGACGGTCTCCTGTTTAGTTAGTACAGGGGTATTAAAAAAAACAGTGTGGCGGCTTGTATTATAAATCCCCGGGGCAAGTGCCCTAATAAAGGTGCTTGCTCCTTTCTTTAAGGCAAGTACCTGTGGGCAGAGGCGGAGTCGAACCGCCGACACCGGGATTTTCAGTCCCGTGCTCTACCAACTGAGCTATCTGCCCTGTATATAAATGGTTACGAGCGCATTGTAGAAGTGGTGTCTAGCGTTGTCAAGGTCTTTTTGTCCACCCTGCACAGCAGCTCTTTCTTGTCCTCGTTCATCTGTGAGCGAAGCGCGTCGGCACTGTCAAACTTAGTCTCATCCCGTAATTTGAAGAGAAATCCAACCTCCAAGTCCTTACCGTACAACGTCTGATCGAAGTCGACAATATATACCTCTACCACCTCCTTCGCCTCCTGCTCCTCGAAGGTGGGTCTGGTGCCGACGCTGGTAAGGGACAAGAAATCTCTCCCGTCCAGGTTTACTACGCTTGCGTATACACCGCTCGGCGGTTTTATCTCGTTATCAATGTCGAGGTTTGCCGTGGGGAAGCCCAGCTCTTTGCCCCTGCCACTGCCCTCGACTACGGTGCCCATGAGCGTTACGGGTCTGCCGAGCATTTTCTTTGCCCTCTCAAGGTCACCCCGGAGTATAGCCTCCCTGATGCGGGTACTGCTTATTCTTTCATCGTCGTATTCGACGGCCGGGCATACCCGTGTCTCAAAGCCGTACTTTTTTGAGAGTTCGGACACGAGGGTGTAGTCTCCCTTCCGGTCCTTTCCAAATGCGAAGTTTAGGCTCATCACCCAGCCCTTAGCGCCCAGATAGCGGGAGATTATCCTCTCGGTAAAGTACTTTGCACTCATCTCAGACACTTCGTCGAATTCAAGGACAATCGTCAGGTCTACACCCATGCGCTCAAAGAGGAACAGTCTGTGCCTTAGTGAGGTAATGAAACTGGGCCTGCGGCCGCTCAGTACGTTTCTTGGATGTGTGGTGAAGGTGAGTATGACCGATTCACCCTGCGTGTCTCTGGCCCAGTTTACTGTCTCGCGGATTACCGCCTGATGACCTCGATGCACGCCGTCAAAACCGCCGATTGTGACGACCGGCCAGATGAGCTCCCCGGGCAGTTTCTTTATTCCATACAGGGTTTCCATTTATTTGTTTAGTTTTGCCTGCTTTTTAAGACTTCCGGTCCAGTGTTCAATAAAGTCTTGTTGTTTCTCTGCGAGGTATTTTTGTGCCAACTTATCCTTGTTCTCGTCGAATTTCTTCTGGTCCGCCTCTTTTTTCTCGACAAGCCTTGTAATATAGACGGCCTTTGTGCCCGACTCTTCTGCGACTACGTCCAATTCGCCCTGTTTGAGCCCGAAGGCCCTTCTTGCCACGTTGGGGACGTTGGCCTCGATCACGTTTATGTAGCGGAATGGCTTTCCGTTCCTTATCTCTGGCCGCTTGAAAAATTCCGTTTCTTTCTTTACAAGGGAGACCCCTTTACATTCATTCCTCAAGAATTCCAGGCCTTCCTCAAAAGAGCTTTGTTTTATCTTTTCCGCGCACTGTCCGGCAACTTCCTTGCTCCTTGCAAGAGCCTTTTCTTCCTTAAGGTCTTTTGCTACTTTCTCTCGGATTGTCTCCAACGGCGGCGCGGCCGGCTCTTTTATGGAAGTCACCTGAAATATAAATTTACCGCCCGGTGCGTCAAGCGGCGGGCTGGGGTCGTATTCTTCCCTCTCAAAAAATTTGGAGTACGCGTCTTTGTCTGCACTGTATATGACGTCCTTGGCCTCGTCCTTGGTAAAATAATCACTTTCTTTATAGTAAATGCCCACATCCCCGCCGACATCCGAGAAACTTATGTACTCGGTACGACCGAGGTTCTCGTAAATCTTTTCATCCGCTTCGTTAATCAGCTTGTTAATGAGTTCTTTTGACTTGTTCCGTACGAGTGTTTTCTTTATTTCCTCTTTGACTTCCTCAAAGGGTATGTATTCCGGAGGCTTCTCCGGCATTTCGTCTTTGTTCCCTTCGGTCTGGGGGACTTCCACTTTCTTGTATTTACTATCCCTGTTTTCATCGTAGAAGGACTGAATTTCGTCTTCCGTGGTGGTGACCTTTTTCTCCACATCCCTGAAACGGGCCATCAGGTATTCTATTTTTGTCTTTTCGGTCTCCTTATATCCGGGGATGCCTTTTGAAGGGTCGGGGTAACTGTCTTTATGTTTGTCGTAGAAAGAGGAGACTTC
>JAZGAY010000178.1:0-4489 GCA_036475985.1 Candidatus Brocadiales bacterium | reverse complement strand
AGTCAAGATACCCCGCCCACAGGGCGGGGTATCTTGACAGCAAGGAAGTTTCTATTATCTTAGCGAGGCTTACGGCGTGCATCCTGTTAATGTTTGACTGATGTTAGAGAATGTTGTAGATTTCATTAAATAATTGGTATTTTTATGAACCTTAAAAACATGGGAAGTGTCTCTCATTTTTCCCTGCACATCCTTCGAACCGTCTTCGGCTACGACAGCTTCCGCTCTCGCCAGGAGGAGGTAATCGCTCAGCTTATAGCTGGCAACGATGCGCTGGTACTTATGCCGACCGGGGGCGGCAAATCGCTCTGTTATCAGATACCCGCCATGATACGCCCCGGAACGGGCATTATCGTCTCGCCGCTAATATCTCTCATGCAAGACCAGGTGAGTGCGCTTCTGCAATCGGGAGTGTGTGCCGCCTATCTAAATTCCACTCAGGACGTGGGTGAAAGCCGGCGCATAGAAAAGCTGCTGCTCGACGGAGAGCTCGATCTTCTATACGTGGCGCCGGAGCGGCTCCTTACGCCGCGCTTTCTCGATTTACTGAATCGTATCACGCCGGCTCTCTTCGCTATCGACGAGGCCCACTGCGTCTCTCAGTGGGGGCATGACTTTCGCAGAGAGTATCTTCAGCTCTCTGTCCTGCACGAGCGTTTTCCCGATATACCCCGTATCGCGCTTACAGCCACCGCGGATGAGTCCACGCGGAGCGAAATAATAAGACGCCTGAACCTCGAAAAAGCGAAGATAGTCGTAATCGGCTTTGACCGGCCTAACATCCGCTACCGCATCACCCTGAAACAAAAGCCCCGCGAGCAGTTGCTCCGGTTTATTGAAGACGAGCACCGGGGTGATGCAGGAATCGTCTATTGCCTGTCGCGAAAAAAGGTCGATGCAATCGCTGGGTGGTTAAAGGAAAGGGGATTTATGGCCCTTCCATATCATGCGGGCCTTTCTGCGGAACTCCGCCAACGCCACCAGAACCGTTTCCTCAAGGAAGAAGGCATAATAATAGTCGCCACCATCGCCTTCGGCCTTGGTATCGACAAGCCGGACGTGCGCTTTGTCGCCCACCTGGACCTGCCCAAGAGCATAGAGGCCTATTACCAGGAAACGGGACGCGCGGGGCGCGACGGCCTTTCGGCCAACTCGTGGATGGCATACGGTCTGCAAGACATCGTCATTCTGAGGCAGATGATCGAAGGCTCTGAGGCTGATGAGACCCGAAAACGCATAGAGCGTCACAAGCTCGACGCCCTGGTGGGCCTATGCGAGGTAACGACCTGCCGCCGCCAAGCCCTTCTCGGTTATCTCGGCGAAAAGCACCCTGATCATTGCGGCAACTGTGATACATGTCTTGAGCCAATCGAGACGTGGGACGGCACGGTTGCGGCTCAAAAGGTCCTCTCATGCATCTACCGGACCGGCCAGAGGTTCGGGGGCGCCCACATAACCGATGTCCTGCTCGGTCATGACACGGAGCGCGTCCGTAAGTTCGGCCACGGCCGGCTGAGCACCTTCGGCATAGGAAAAGAGCTGGACACGCCGGGGTGGCGCTCGGTGATACGGCAGCTTGTGGCAAGAAACTTTCTGAGCGTGGATGTGGAGGGCTTCGGCTCCCTGCGGTTGACAGAAGAGTCCCGAGCCGTACTGAAAGGCGAAATACAACTGCGTCTCAGAAAGGAAAAGAAGCCTGAGAAAAAACCGAAGGAAGAACACCCCAAGCGCAAGAGAGGGCCCTTTGCCGAGGCCGGGGACAGAAAACTCTGGGAGGCGCTCAGAGCGCGCCGGGCTGAGATAGCCAGGGACCAGGGCGTGCCGCCCTATGTCATCTTCCACGATACAACCTTTGAGGAGATGGTACAGCACCGCCCCAAAGACCTTGACCAGATGCGTCTTATTACAGGTGTGGGCGAACGAAAACTCGAACTATATGGTAACGACTTCCTTAAGATCATCCGCGAGCACAGCGAAGAGGCCAACGAATCCGCAAGCGACACAATCGCCGAAACAGTGGAACTATTTCATAAGGAAAGGGACGTGGACATTGTCGCCGCCCGCCGTAACCTAAAACCCGGCACCGTCTATAGCCATCTTGCCAGGGCCATCGAGGACGGAATCATTGAACTCGAACACGTGGTGAACCTGAGCGAGAAGGAGATCCAGACCATCAGGGACGCACTGCTAAAGCTGTCGGAGGAAACAAAAGCCCTTAAGCCCGTCTATGAAGCCTTGGACGGGGCCTATGATTACGAGGTCCTCCGCTGCGTGCGTGCCGCTTTGCCGCGCACGGATTGAAATTGAAGCAGTAAGAATGAGGATTTTAACACCGTGATTTGCCGGGTGTTTTGGTTTTTTGAGAAACGGAAGGCTTAGCAGATATTTTGGTGGTTTTAAGCGCCATCTCAACTGCTTTATGCACGCCCTCAATGGCTGTTGAGGATGCAACAGTCATACAGAACATAGCATGTCGTTTTGCAGGGTTTTTTAAATAAGGATTGGTTTTTATAAGAGGCTTATTTGACATGCATATTCTGTCATAACGTCTCATAGCATAGTGCCATTATGACATCATGCCAAGGGAAAAAGCCGTTATGTGCCAGTAGACCTGGATGTAAACGGTCTTGGCAGGCCTCCTTCGAGTGCTTAAAGTTCGACACTCCAGATCTATTCTCCTAGGTGTCGAATGACGCCGCATCTCCTTGGAACCACAAGGTCCGCCTTTCTGAACTTTTGGTCTTCCTTTGTTCTGTAATCAGCACCTATGATTTCGATAAATTCCGCCGTATAGTCCTTTAACACACCCGGATACTCAAACATCTTGTCGCCTTTGATCATTTCAAGTACAACCTTGCGGCCGATATATTTCTCCAACAGAGGTTCATAGGAAGTCTCCATGGAGCCTACCAGTTCTTGTTTTATTTTGGAGACGTGTCTATCTTGGGAAGTTAGTATCGTCCCGGCAGGGGTGGCTTTTTTGGCCTGAGTGATAAACACATTCACCACCTCCATCAGCGAATCCTTTACCGTTTTGAAGACATTCTGTATCCTTCTCTTAAACCTTCTCAAGGATGAAGGGCGATAGGTTCTTTTTAATTCCTTCTCCCGCTCCTTTTTACCGTCTTCACTCAATTCATCATGATAGCGAATTAATGCCTGCATGCTTGCATACTCGCTTTTATATAAAATATAGCTGGCCTCATCGTGGCCTTTTTTATCTCTGTGTCTGGTTGGATAGATAAGTTCCAGACCGGTATTTTCCACGGACAACTTGCCCCAGATTATCTTGCCGCTTGTTTCTTCCAGGGTTACCATGTCATGTGAAAAGTCCTTGAGACATTTATCCCTGCTTCTTTTTCTGATGAAAGCAATAACAGCTGTAGAGAGGATAAGAACGAATACAGTTATGGCAAATGTGTCAGGCATTGTAAAATTTCCAAAATAGTCTCAAAATTCCAGCCATCCTGAAACGACAGCCTCGGTTAGTTTACCAGCCGCTACAAAACACCAGCAGTAATGTACAACATTTTAGAAAAAAACACAAAAATATTGACCCAAGCCCCCCTTGCCTTTACATCCTCGATTCTCTGCAGCTTTACCATTGGGGAAGGAAAACATAGGGACAACCCCTATGTTTTTAAATTCACAAGAAAAATAAATTTGTCCCCTTTTCTAATCTCTCTTTCAATACATGTGACTTAGGTTACATCCATCTTTTTGAGGATGGTGTATGTGGTGTATAAAATAAGGGTATCAAGACAATTTAATTCCCAAAAAAAGATTAATGGAGGTAATTAAAATGCTGATTAGTATAGTGTGTGTATTTATTTTTATAGCTATTGCCATTTGAATATCTAAAATACCTTTCGAAATAGGCAAAGAGGTCAAGGAGGCTACGATTAAATTCGATAAAGATCTTTAGTTTTTATCCGACAAGGGATCTCCTTTATGCATACCTTCATTCAAAGTCACAGAGAGCATGGGTGAGAGTCTCTTTGTTAAATGTGATGGATATTACAGTTGTAAGATGTCCTGGGGGATGAATTATTACATATCTACTTGTCCTGTGCGGAATGAGATTTATAATCCTTATGGAATATAAAGTCAAGATGCACCGCCCACAGGGCGGTGCATCTTGACAGCAAGGAAGTTTCCATTACTTTAGCACGCCTTGACCCCACCTACAAGGCAGGGCTTACGGCGTGCATCCTGTTATGACGCTCTGTATAATTGTGTTTTTTGAGCATAAGAAGATAGTATAGCGTCAGCTATAAAGGACCCTTTCTCTCCGGTTTGCTCATGTTCATTCATCATAAAATAATCTGTGATCATGCTCTCGTTTCCCGGGTATGTTTTTTTGAATAAAGGAGAGTAATCATAAACCACACCTTCATCACTTTCATAAATTCTGTTTTCTCTTAGCTCTGCAATAGACCCATCTGCCCCTTTCATTTTAAGCAGATCAATAAGTTTATAATGTTCAAAG
>JAZGAY010000177.1:0-10848 GCA_036475985.1 Candidatus Brocadiales bacterium | reverse complement strand
CAGGTTCAGCCCGCAGGCGGCTATAAACCAGATAATCCCTGCTACAAAGAACTTGTCGAATATCTCGCCGCCTTCGAGACTTGCCCTGAACGTGGCGAGCAGCACATACGCAAAAATAAGGGCGGCTAATAATTCCAAGACCCCGGAGATCGGCAAAAGCACGCCGGGGAAAGTACCGGGCGTAGCCTGTACCACCGTCCGCAAAATCAGTCCCAACAGCATCGCCCAAAAGCTCAGGTAGGTAATGCCCCTGCCCTGCAAATCGGTATTCTTGATCCTCGGTACGATATAATAAGCGAAACCCATAATAAACAGACCCACCCAGCCAAAGAGCTGTGCATGTCCGTGTGCCTGCACAAGAGAGACAGGCGATACGTAGTAGTCCTTGTTGAGCGCAATATACGCCAGTACCGCCGCGCCAAACGTACAGCCAACGCTCAAACACGTCACCAGCGCCGCCTTGGCGTAGATGGCATAGATGGTATCCTCCGCCATAGGCGGTGCGATTACCTCCCCCTCGGGCGGACCCGCTGCAATGGCCTCCTCCAACTCCTTTGCCAGCGCGTTGTAGTCGACATTGTGGGCCTTGCAGAAAAAGGCAAGCGGCTCGTTCGGACCGCGCACTCCTCCGGCCAGCACCAGTCTGTGTCTCTTGAACACCTCAAAGGTATAGGGGTGTTCTTCTATAATCTCCTTGATTATGGAATTGCGGTCTATTTTCATCTTACGTTTCGGGCTAGCCTGTGTTGTACAATGTAGCCACTAACAATTACCCTAAGTGTTCAGATTCGAATTTTCTGATCCACTTAACCATAAATCCAACATCTTCTTCAGTGAATTTATCATACTTTCCATGATCTGCATTGTTGCGAATGTCTGCTTTTGCAGTAATTTCTTTTTGCGTTAGCTTGTTATAAATATTTGCTTTTGCTAGTTCGGTGTTAAGTTTGTCTATTTTTGTTTTTTCAGGAACTTCCATCCCGTTTTTTTCGCATAGTTTTCTCAATGAATCTTCAAGTACTGCTCCAGCCAAAGAGGCGGCGGGGACATAATATCCTTCTTGTAGTAGAGTTTCTGCTTGTTCTAAAAAGTCTCCCAATAACTCTGCGCTAATGAGTGATCTGAGGTCGAACAGAAAGCCTTCGGTAAAATCATTGTGTGCAGCTTCTAATATGCCGAAGCACATATGAAAGTAGCATGGATCGCTAGTCATTTCCTTGCTTTCTGCAATGTTTTTTAGTTCCCTATAATGTCCACTATTTTCTCCACAAACTCTGCTGATTAAATTGAGGCTTTCTGTTCTAAATCGTAGATAGTCTACGCTTGAGGGGCGTCGTTGCCACTCTTGGCCATTCCAGCCGCATTTTGCAAATACATCTTTCCCTTCAGATAGAAGTTTCTGAAATTTTTGTTCTATTTTTTGTCGATTTTCCATGATGCTCATTTGCTAGTGGCCACATCGTACAACTACCGGGTTATAAGGCAGGCATTTCCACGTTAAGCGGAATAGGCATAAAGGAGCATAGACACAAGCGCCACAGCCGCCGTCTCGGTACGCAGCACGCTCGGGCCAAGGCTCACGCGGGCGCAACCCGCCCGCACCGCCGCGTCTATCTCTTCCTTCGTGAAGCCACCCTCCGGCCCTATTACACAGAGGATTTTTGCCGGGTCGCTATTACGCCGCACCACATCACTCAGTGATGAGACGTCCGGACCCGTGGAGGCCAGTAACCTGGGCTGGTAGAGACCTGCCGTCTCCATCAACCCCGAAAAAGTCAGGACCTCAGAGGTCTCAGTGACATAAGTACGTCCGCACTGCTTTGAGGCCTCTACCGCCACGCTTCTCCACTTTTCTACCTTGGGCGAACTCCCCGGAGAAAGCCTTACCACACTACGCTCACACTCAAGCGGTATCAGCCTGGCCACGCCAAGCTCGCAACACTTCTGTACCAGAAACTCTGCCCTCTTTCCCTTGGGTACAGAAAAGGCCAGGGTTATAGAAATCCCGGCCTCTCTATCAACTTCTTCAACACGCTCTATGGCTATGCGGGCCCTTTCACGCTCCACCTCAACGACCCTGCCTACCGCCTCTCTGCCCTTTCCGTCAAAGAGAAGCAGCTCATCGTCCGGCCTGAACCTTTTGACGTGAAGCATGTGGTGCGCTTCCCGCCCGTTTATCCAAAGCTCTCCCTCCTCCGATAACGTAGGGGCGTAAAAGCGCTCCCGCTTCTTACCCATTAAATAGTGGTGAATCTCCTATCGTTGAGCAATACTCTAACGGAACCCTTCTAAGCACCGCCCTCCGGCGTGGATGCCTTGGGTACAGACTCGGTCTTCGTCGCGACACCCGACGCGGACCCGGTCGCAACGCCTGCCTCGGGCGGCTTCTTGGTCGTCCCTTTCTTCTCGGCCTTCTTCGGCCTCAGGGGCTCAATGGCCATGTCTATAAACTGGTCCACCCACTCCCGAACCACAGGCCGTCCGTCCCTGTAGTCCCTTATTATGTCGGTAGGACAGGCCTTTACGCATTCACCGCAGGAGGTGCACTTGTCATAATCAATCACGGCAAGGTTGTTCTTTACGTGAATGGCGTCGAAAGGACACGCCTTCTCACACTTCAAGCAGGCGATACACGGGTTGTCGCACTTCCTCTTGGCAGGGCCGCCCTTATCCAGATTCATACACCTCACGTGTACGTACTTGGATATGGGCAATATCTGATACAGGTTCTTTGGGCATATCTCCGCGCACTTGCCACAGGCAATGCACCGTTCCTCTATGACATGGGGCAGCTTGTTCTCGTCCAGATAAATGGCCTCGGTGGGGCATACCACCGCACAGTCGTCAAGCCCCAGACATCCGTACTCGCAGCCCAGGTTTCCGCCCTGTGTCAGGAACGCCGCACGGCATGTCTTAACACCACTGTACTCAAATCTGTCCTGTACGTTCTTCGCGCTGCACATGAGCACGGCGACGCGTTTTTCCTTCTTATCGGCCTTTACGCCCATTATCCCGCCGATTGTATCCGACGTCTCCTCGCCGCCGGGCACACAGAGGTTGACATCCGCCGCTCCTTTTGTAACCTCCTCGGCATATTTGCCGCATCCGGGAAAACCGCACGCGCCGCAATTTATCCCCGGCAAGGTGTCTTCAATCTCAGTCTGTTTAGGGTCCACTTCTACATGAAATTTCTCAGTGGCAATGGCCAGGCCAAAACCAAAAAGTATCCCAAGGAAACCCATAGACATGAGTGCCACCATCACCGTATCCATTCACAAAACCTCCTCACAAGAAGCAGTCCGATCCTATTTTATTCCCTACCAGCTCACCATACCGGAAAAACCCATAAAGGCCAGGGCCATCAGCGACGCGCTTATGAACGCGATGGGGACACCCTGGAAGGACTTCGGCAGGTCAAGAAGCATGAGTCTTTCCCGGACTCCCGACATAAGAAGCAACGCCAGGGTAAACCCGATACCCGCAGCGAAACCCTGCACCGAAACCTCCAGTATAGACAGTGGCATGGGGGCGTTTGTCGTACCCAGTAGCGCCACTCCAAGGATTGCGCAGTTGGTGGTGATAAGCGGCAAATAAATCCCCAAGCTGTCGTACAGGGCCGGGGCCATCTTCCTCATCATCGTCTCAACCAGCTGTACCAGGGTGGCTATAACCAGGATATAACTTATGGTCTTCAGCACGTCGACCATCCCCGTTTCGGCCACTCCCGGGAATATCGAGCCAAAGATGTTTGACGGCCCGGGCAGCAGCACGTAATTGTAAATTACCCACGTCGCCGCGGAGGCCAGAGTCATAACAAACGTAACGGCCATGCCCATGCCGATGGCTGCGTCCGTACTCTTGGAAACCCCAAAGAACGGACATAGGCCCAGGAACCTGGCAAGCACATAATTGTTTACAAATATCGCGCTTATAATAATTGTAAAGAGTGTGCCGAAGTCGCCTTCCATTATATCTTTTCTCCCCTCTGGAGTTTCCGGTAGTTGAAGAAGGCCAGCAGCAGTCCGAGTGCGAGAAACGCCCCGGGGGCCATAATCATAACCGAAGCGGGCTGGTAGCTCTCAGATATCTTTATGCCGAAGATGGTGCCCGCACCCACCGCCTCGCGTATGGCCGAGAGCGTTACCAGTGCAATCATAAAACCAAGACCCATCCCGGCCCCGTCTACGGCGGAGCGAAATACGCCGTGCTTGCTGGCAAAGTCCTCCGCACGGAACATAATGGCACAGTTAACAACGATGAGGGGTATAAATATCCCCAGGGACTCGTTTATCTCAGGCGGCAAATAGGCCTTCATCAGGAGTTCCACCATGGTCACAAAGGCTGCTATGACTATAATAAAGCAGGGTATTCGTACCTCCTTTGGTATGTGGCTCCTTATCGAGGATATAAGTATGTTTGACAACATCATTACCATTAGCACCGCAACACCCATGGCCAGGCCGTTCGTCACCGACGTGGTCACGGCCAGCGCCGGACACATACCCAGAAGCGCCACAAAGAGTGGGTTCTGCGCAAATAAGCCCTTTGTAAATTCCTCTCTTACCGTGCGGTCTTTATTCATAAGTCTTTAGTTTATAGTTTCCTGGTCGCCTCCACTGCGGCCTCATACACGGACTTCAAAGGCACTGATTCCTTCTCTGCAATACGCCTGCAGTCCTCGTACTCAGGCGACATATTACTGATCTGGCCGTTAAGCCTGCCCACCTTCACCCTGACCGTGCCGTAGCGCGTTTCGACCTCTACAAGGCTGCGGCTCAACACACTCCTCGACGTCTTGTAACCCCTTACGCCAAATGTAGTCGTCTCGCGGAAGAAAACCCTCTCCACGGCCTCCTTGGCCCCTTCAGGCACAACGGCCGTAAACAGCACTCCGGGCCTGTTCTTTTTCATCTGTATGGCCGTGGTATATACGTCAACGGCTCCGGCCAGGAGCAGCCTGTCCGTTACATAACCGCATATCTCCCCCGTCATGTCGTCGACGTTTGTCTCAAGGACCCATACCTCATCCCCAGCGCCAACGGGTGACTTTTCACCCAGGAGCACCCTCAACAGGTTTGGAGACCCTGGAATGTCCCTTGTGCCGGCCCCGTAGCCTACCGCCTCAAGCGTCATGTCGGGACACGAATCCACACACCTGCCCAGGGTGGTCAGTATCGCGGCACCGGTCGGCGTAGTAAGTTCATGACCGCTCCCGGCAGGACCGGAGACTACCTTCTGGCCCCGCAGGAGCTCGAGGGTACCGGGGACCGGTACAGGCAATCTGCCGTGTTCACAGTCCACAACACCCGAACCCGTGGCAAGCGGAGAATGGAGTATCTCCTCCACGCCAAGCTTGTCAAAGGCCAATACCGCACCCACCACGTCTATGACGGTATCGAGTGCGCCTATCTCATGAAAATGGACGGTCTCAAGCGTCGTGTTATGCACCTTTGCCTCACTCTCACCCAGCCGTCTTAAGACCTTCAGGCTATCGGCTATCAGACGTTCCGAAAGGCCCGACTCTTCAACGGGTCGGCACAACTCCTTGAAGCCCAGCAGCCCGCCCGTGTCTTTATTGCCGTGGGCAGGGTGGATATCAAACTTCGTTCCGGCGATTCCGGCCCTCATAACCCTCTTAAACGATATCCTGTGCGGAAGTAGTTGGGAGAGTTTATTCTTAAATTCCCGGGCAAGAAAGTCGCCGTCGAGACCGGCGTCCACCAGCGAGCCCAAAATCATGTCGCCGCTTGCCCCGGAAAAGCAGTCAAAATACGCTACCCTCACTCTTCATCCATCCTTCTGGGAAAAATTTTCCCGAAGCACAAAAAGTCCAGAAAGGTTAGCATAAAGGCCCTATCAAGTCAAGAAAGCCTTTTCCCAGGGTGCATATACGTTCATTGACTCGTACCGGCCCATATTGTATCCTGAAACCTCAGAAAAGGCAACGTATGGACAGGCTTTTTCATCTCGCCATTTATAGAACCACAGGACCATAGAACATAGAACTATGGAACCATGGGAGGAGGCAAAAAGGCTTGGGCAGACCCATGCATTACGAGCGAAGGCCCAAGGGAGCCGTCAGGGCCTACACGGGCACCAAACTGCATGCGAAGAACTGGGACACCGAGGCCGCGCTCAGGATGCTCAGGAACTGCCTTGACCCCTCTGTTGCAACGCTCCCCGACGAGCTTATCGTCTACGGAGGCGCAGGCAGGGTGGCAAGGAACTGGAAGGATTTTTGCAGGATCTCAAAGGCCCTGACAGAACTCGATAACGATGAGACCCTGTGCGTCCAGTCGGGCAGGCCCGTGTACGTCGCAAAGACCTATCCCCACGCCCCCAGAGTGGTTATCGCCACCGCCAACCTCGTGCCCGCATGGGCAACCGAGGAACTTTTTGACAAATACGACCAGATGGGCCTCACCATGTACGGGCAGATGACCGCCGGGAGCTGGATTTATATAGGCACACAGGGGATACTCCAGGGCACGTATAACACGTTTGCGGCCCTGGCCCGTAAGGATTTTGGCGGCGATTCACTCAAGGGCAAGTTCGTCCTCACCGCCGGCATGGGCGGTATGAGCGGGGCGCAGCCGCTCTCAGTCACCATGAACGACGGCGTGATACTGGACGTAGAGGTAAGGGGGTTGCGAATACAGAAGCGCGTCGACCAGGGACACTGTGACAGGATTACCCATGACCTCAATGAGGCGCTCAAGTGGGTGGCGGAGGCGAAATCCGGCGGGAGACCATTGTCTGTGGGCCTCGTCGGAAACGCGGCGGACGTATATCCAGAACTGGTAAGGCGCCAGACTATCCCCGACATAGTCACCGACCAGACCCCGGCACATGATATTTACAGCTACGTCCCCATAGGAGACGTGCACGAGATGGACCGGCTGAGGGAAACGGACAAGGCCGAGTACAGGAGGCGCGCCCTGGCCTCAATCGCCCTCCACGCCGCCGCTATTCTGGACATGCAGAAGGCCGGGGCCATATGCTTCGATTACGGCAACAACCTGCGGGCACAGGCCGAATTGGCGGGTGTAACTGTTAGAGACAAGGGCGGCAAGTTTAAGTATCCTGGTTTTGTGCCCGCTTATATAAGACCGCTCTTTTGTGAGGGCAAGGGCCCGTTCAGGTGGGCCGCATTATCGGGCGACCCTGAAGATATTGCCCGGCTGGACGATGCCGTTTTACGGGAATTCCCCGATGACACCGCCCTTACCCGTTGGATTACACTCGCGCGTGACAGGGTGCCGCACGAGGGTCTCCCGGCGCGAATCTGCTGGCTCGGCTACGGCGACCGGGCCAAGTTCGGGCGCGTTATAAACGACATGGTCAGGAAGGGTGAGCTCAAGGCCCCGGTGGTCATCGGCCGCGACCACCTTGACTGCGGCTCCGTGGCGTCTCCGCACAGAGAGACCGAGGACATGAAGGACGGCAGCGACGCCATCGCCGACTGGCCGTCCTTGAACTTTGCCCTTAACGCCATCTGCGGGGCAAGCTGGGTGAGCTTCCACCACGGCGGCGGCGTGGGCATCGGCAACTCGCTCCATGCCGGCATGGTCATAGTGGCCGACGGCACCAGGGAGCGAGACGAGAGGCTTGAGCGCGTCCTCACCGCCGACCCCGGCATCGGCATAGCCCGCCACGCCGACGCTGGATATGATATCGCCCTAAAAACCGCCAGAGAAAAGGACGTCAAAATACCTGAGTAGCCCCGTACCAAAAAACTTGTACTGAATTATGGCGTTTGTACGCATAACATGATATGCTTTTCTTACAAGAAAGCGGCGTGGTTACTATGAAAGTATCGATATCGCTTTAGAAAGGGGGTGGAGGATGCCCAAGACGAAACCCGAGAGGGCAAAGGCGCTCAAACACAAGGTTACTTCCGCAAAGAAAGTGCTGACAAACAAGAAGCGCGCCCTGGCCTCGGTGAATAAGGCCAAATCACAGCTTGTCACCGGCGGACTCTCTTCAAAAGAAAAACGAAGAGAATACAGTGACGTTGTCGTGTCACAGAATGACCTGACAGATGAAATCAAAGGCGATACAAAAAAGCTGGACGACCTGACCGGTGAACTGAAAGCCGAAGAGAGAACGCCTGCCGACTGGCTGTGGTATTATTTAACCTATCCGTTCCGTGCCCTGTGGAACCTGCTAAAAAAACTTTCCAAACCACTGACCATGGCTGGCAGTGAAGAGGGGCTGGAAATGCTTGCCGTTGAACTGGCGGAGGCGGGGGCGATACTGTAGTTTGTCCTCATCTACCCGGGCATGCGTAATTGACGGACAAAAAATACGGTCTTTTCAGAGGTCATTGAACACGTCTTTTAGTCTTTGAAACGAGCATATATTTTTTCTTGCCGGACACCAACTCCTTGGCCGGCAGGCTGGATATCAACCCACTCAACGCCGGGTAGACGTCCGGGCTCACAAGACAGTAGGCATCCTCTGAGGAATTAAAGAATTCGGCAAACTCCTTTTCATCATGGATGAATATTATTTGTGTGTCCGTGTAGAAGTAAAAGGCAAAACGTACGCTCAGGTGTTGATAAACGCCCAGAGGGACACCGGGCTTTAACATGCCGCTCACTTCCTTGCAGAAGACCTTGTCGTACACCCCCTGACGCACCTTCGGCTTGATGTACACGTCCTGTGAAATCGCGCAGACGCCCAGAGTTACGAGACTCGCCACAAGAAGGACATATAGTGTTTTGTGGCGAATACTTGCGACTATAACCACTATGCTTAACAGGACAAGAAACCCGACGGTAATCATAAGAACCTGCCGGTCAACGTCGGGATTGTTGGCTATCATGCCTGCAAGAAGCCCCACACCCACAGCCAGCACGTATAACAAGACTGAATACGTCCATTTTAACGGATTTTCCCCGAGACGCCTGTCTATATAACTGGCTACTACAATTATCAGTGCAGGGAACAATGGCAGGATATACGGGCTTCTCCTCTGAAAGGTCAAAGAGAAACTCACGAATATAACCAGCACCCATATCAGGAGAAACGTCATCTCCCTGCTTCTTCTCTCCTTCCAGAAGTAGCTATAGAGCACCAGAGGAAGAAGCAGAGACCACGGCGCCCCACCCACAAACACGTCACCCAGATATTCTAGTGGTACGTCCCATTCTCTGTCCTTTTCCGCGTATAACGCACAGTTGTTCTCATAAAAAAGGTTAATGTAATTACTGCCTCCCTCCATGTAGGCGGGCACGGCCCACGCCAGCACGGTCGCCAGGAGCGCGACAACCCCCAGCAGGCAGTCCTTACTCACCAGGAACCTCAGATCCCGGCAGTAAACAAGGTAGAAAAAGATGACTGCCATCGGGAAATACAACGTGAGCGGACCTTTGTTAAGCGCCATCAATCCGAGCGCAAGACCGGCCAACACCAGGTGCAGTCTCTGCTTGTTCGTGTATCCGTAGTAAAACAGCGCCAGGGATAAGGTAAAGAAAAAGGTATGCATGACGTCCAGGCGCACCGCATGCGCATAGGAATGAAACTTTGGAGAGCACGCCAGCATCAGCGCGGCCAACAGACCGGCCCTGGGACCAAACAGGCTCCTGCCCAGGAAGTAGGTAACCAACACGGTCCCTACGGCACTTAGCACAGAGGGCAGGCGTGCCGTGGTCTCAGTTACCGTGCCGCCGGCCTCACTCAACAAGGCCGCCGTCCAAAAGTATAACGGCGGCTTGTGTACGTAAATCTCTCCATGAAAATACGGCACTATCCAGTGGCCGTCTTCCAGCATCTCCCTTGTCACCGCGGCATAACGTAGCTCCGAACTACCGCCCAGACCGGGTACGTTTAAACCGGGTATATACAGTAATAAAGAAAAACCGATTATTAAGATAATATGTGAACTACTGCCCTGGAGATATTTCATAATGCCTTAATAACTTCTGCCGGGAAAACTTATAACCCGGGAACGTGGTTAACGCAGGGTAATCTCAAAACACTTGTTTGTCCAATGTCGAGGAACGCGGTTGTCAATGTTTGGACACCAGCATGTACTTTCTTTTGTTGGATACCAGTTCACTTCCCTGCCAGGAGGGGTAGCGTTGTTTCATGTTCTCGTAATCTTCCGGACTCAAAAGGCAATAGGCCTGTGCTGAGGAATCAAAGAATTCAACAAGTTCGTCCTCTGACTCAATATGTTTCGTGTATCCGTCTGTGTAGAAGTAGAAGGTGTAGTGTATGGGCAGTCGCCTATAGATGCCCAGAGGGGCGTCGGCTTCTATCATGCCACGCACCTCTTTGCAGAACTCTTTCTCGGACTCCTTCTTTTCAAACCTTTGCTCATAGTAAACGTCCTGCGAAACGGCAAATACGCCCAGCACGATAAGGCCGGATATAAACAAGCTGCACAGGGATTTGCTGCGGGTGGTTACGAGCGCTCCCGTCACAGCCAATGTGACGGCAGCCACCGTGGCAATTATTATAAATTGCAGGTCGAAGACCGGGTCGTTAACCATATTGCCGGCCGCAAGACCGGTAACCGCGGCCGATAAGCACAATAAGGCAAACGTTGCATATGACTGCCCGACCGTAATCTCCCCGAGATTCTTGTCCACATAACCGCCCAGCATAATGGCAAGCGCAGGAAACAATGGCATGATATATGGACTTCTTCTCTGGAAGCTGAGGCAGAAAAACACAAATACAACCGTGAACCATATCAGGAGAAAGGTCGTCTCTTTACTGCCTCTGCCGCTCGAAAAGTACTTGTAGAGGACTAGAGGAAAAAGGAATGACCACGGTGCAGCCCCGGCAAATACGTCGCCCAGATATTCCAGTGGTACATCCCATTCCTTCTCCCTTACC
>JAZGAY010000176.1:0-3681 GCA_036475985.1 Candidatus Brocadiales bacterium | reverse complement strand
GAGGGTATGCTAAGCTATCTGCTTGGGGAGGATCCAAAGACCGAGGTTGCAGAGCCTCAGGAGGAAGTCCTCAAGTGTCCGTGGCTGGGAGAGGAACCCGAGAAAATACCCAGACAGCGTGTCTCCCAAGATGGACATGAAAGGTGCCACTATGACCTCTTTGAGGAGGCCAAGGGGTACACACGAGAGGAAGCATTACGGGAGGCAACCCGTTGCCTTCAGTGCAACTGCTCCATAGTAATTAAGGACAGAGACTGTCTATACTGCACCAGATGCGTGAATGCATGCCCTCAGAATGCTTTGAGCCTAACATCTCTTGACCGGGGAGGGATTGGAGAATCAGAGGAATGGTTTATCGGGGGCCACTGGCATAGAAGGGGCGATACTGCCATTGTCTTGGATAGGGACCTCTGTACGCAGTGTGGGATATGCACGCAGGTGTGTCCGCTCAAGAACCTTCGCCTTATTTCTGCGGTGAATGCTTAGCGGTCTCGCGCTGATACCATTTTAAGCGGACGCCAATTAAACAAGGCGAGATCTCAACAAAACCTCGTCTCGCTCAGAGCCAATAACAAACTGCTCTAACGACCCACTTCATGGTTCTTCATTCCTTTCCCCCGGCAAAAAGCCCAGTGTATTCACAATCTCCTCTATTAGAATTATTCCATTGTTTTCCCCAAAGAACAACCGATTGTAACGACTCTTTGAACCAAATAAACTATCACTTAAGTGCCTCAGGGCCGTCGAATTAGCTATTTTTATCGCAATTTTTCTCCGCCACCTGTTTTAGATTGAAATCACGTACGCAGAGCGGTATAAAGGAGCTTAGTGTCGACGGGAACGTTCCTATAGCCGCGCCTGCTTCCGGCAGGCTATCGCATTGTGCTAGCCGTTCTTACCCTGTGCCGCCGGACATAACATCTGAGGCCGTAAAGAGGCCAAAAAATTTAGTCAGACAAGGATGTATAAAAACCAGTCACTATGCTGCACTCAACAACAATATTATCCGTAAGGCGTGACGGGGCCGTGGCCATCGGTGGAGACGGTCAGGTCACATTGAATAACACAATACTCAAGCATGACGCCAAAAAAATCCGCCACCTCTACCACAACAAGGTAATTGTAGGCTTTGCGGGCGCCACGGCCGACGCCTTTGCGCTCATGGAGCGGTTTGACTCAAAGCTGGAGCAGTTTCAAGGCAACATGCTCAAGAGCGCCCACGAACTTGCCAAGGACTGGAGGACGGACAAGGTACTGAGAAGGCTGGAATCCTTACTGGTGGTAGTAGACAAAGACACGTCCCTGCTCATCTCTGGCAGCGGCGACATAATAGAGCCCAGCGACGGTATAATAGGCGTTGGCTCCGGCGGACCCTATGCCACTGCGGCCGCCAGGGCGCTTCTCAGTAACACCAAACTGACCGCCAGAGAGATAGTAGACAAGAGTCTTGAGA
The DNA here is from genome assembly GCA_036475985.1 of Candidatus Brocadiales bacterium. Classification (GTDB taxonomy): domain Bacteria; phylum Planctomycetota; class Brocadiia; order Brocadiales; family Bathyanammoxibiaceae; genus Bathyanammoxibius. The sequence goes on along the minus strand of JAZGAY010000176.1, from coordinate 2,228 downwards.
CAGCCGCTGATATATGTGTGTTTACAAATAGAAGCATCGTCATAGAGGAGATAAAGTAGTGGAGGAGCTTACGCCGCGCCAGACAGTAGAGGCGCTTGATAAATACATCGTGGGCCAAAAGGACGCCAAGCGGGCCGTGGCCATCGCCATAAGGAACCGCTGGAGGAGGCTACAGCTCGAGCCAGGCCTGAGGGAAGAGGTCCTGCCAAAGAATATCATCATGATAGGTCCCACGGGCGTAGGGAAGACAGAGATAGCCCGCAGACTGGCCGCACTGGTGAAGGCACCGTTCCTGAAGGTCGAGGCCTCCAAGTTCACCGAAGTGGGTTATATGGGCAGGGACGTAGAGTCAATGGTCAAGGACCTGGTGGAAATCTCGGTCAACATGGTAAGGAACGAAAAGATAAATGAGATGCGCCCCGTGGCAGAGGAAAGGGCCCAGGAAAGGCTTCTGGACCTCCTCCTGCCGCCACCTCCCGTAAAGGCGGTGGAGGCCAAAGACGAAGGCCCGGAAGACGGGCGTCATATGGAGACCAGGGCGAAGTTCAGAAAGATGCTCCGGGAGGGCAAACTTGACGACCGCACGGTAGAGATTACCGTACAGGATAAGCCTATGGTGGTACACGGCATGATGGCCGGTACAGAGGAACTCGGCATGGACTTCCAAAACATGCTGGAGCGGATGCTCCCGTCCCGCAGCCACACAAAGAAGCTTTCCGTGACGGAGGCGCGCCTGGCCCTCATCCAGCTGGAGGCGGAAAAGGCCATCGACAAGGAAGGCGCGATTCGAGAGGCCGTGGAAAGGGCGGAGAATACCGGCATAATCTTTATCGACGAGCTGGACAAGGTCGCCGGCAGAGAGGCCGGGCGCGGCCCGGACGTCTCGCGCGAAGGGGTACAGCGCGACCTCCTGCCGATAATCGAGGGCACCACCGTCAACACCCGCTACGGCATGGTCCAGACCGACCGCATGCTCTTTATCGCCGCAGGCGCCTTTCACGTATCTAAGCCCGCCGACCTCATCCCTGAGATTCAGGGCCGCTTCCCCATAAGAGTTGAGCTCGAAAGCCTGAGCAAGGAAGATTTCATAAGAATCCTACAGGAGCCCAAGAACGCCCTTTTAAAACAGTACGCCGCCCTGCTTGAGACGGAGGGCCTAAAGGTAACGTTCGAGCAAGACGCCGTAAAGGAGATAGCCGAGATAGCGACCAAGGTCAACCTGAGCACCCAGAACATCGGCGCCCGCCGGCTTCACACCGTCATGGAGAAGCTGCTGGAGGAGGCCTCGTTCAACGCACCCGACATGGACGGCAAGCAGATTAAAATAGACGAAAAATACGTCAAGGAAAGGCTGGAGTCCATTATCAAAGACGAGGACTTGAGCAGGTATATTCTCTAACCCCTCCGCTCAGAATTACATACGGTATTGGGGCTACTCCTCTGATTCCTCCAGCTCCTTTTTCTCCCTCTCCAGTTCTTTGACCCTTTCCTTAAGCTTCTCCAGCTGGATCTTATCATGCTTACTGTCCAGCTCCTCATCACCCAGCTTCGGATGTTCCGGTACCGGAAGCTTGCCCTCTTTGTATTCTTTGAGCACCTTCTCTATTTCCACAAGAAACTCCTCAGTGTCCATGGGCTTCACAATGAACCGCGACGCCCCCAGCTCCATCCCCAGCGCTTCCGCTTTGGCGTCCGTGTAGGCCGCCGTGTAGAATACAAATGCTATCGTTCTCAACCGCTTGTCGTTCTTGACGGCGTGGCAGAGGTCAAAACCGTCCATCTCAGGCATAAAGATATCCGAGATAATCATGTCCGGCCTAAAACGCGCCGCTATTTTCAGGGCCTCCACCCCGTTCTCGGCGCACTCTATCGTATAACCCTGCCCCGCCAGGATAGTCTCTTGCAGAAGCCTGGCGTCTTCGTTGTCGTCTACAACCAATATCTTCATGGCTACCCTCCAAGAATCTCTCTAATCTGAGGACCTGTTTATAAATCTCCTCATTCAAGTTTAAACCCTTTTTCCCTGAAAAGTTTTATGCAGGCATCCACCGCGTCGGGGTCATAAAAGACGCCCTTCTTCTCATTAATTTCCTCAAGCGCCTTGTCTATGCCCAGAGCGGCACGGTAAGGTCTATGAGAGGACATGGCCTCGACGGTATCGGCTACAGCCACTATTCTAGCTACTATGTGTATTTCTCCATCCGACAGCCCTTGGGGATACCCGGAAC
>JAZGAY010000175.1:0-5728 GCA_036475985.1 Candidatus Brocadiales bacterium | reverse complement strand
TGGCTCTTATATGCTTCATGCAGAACCGCCTCCAGTTCAAGGTCGTCGTTTCTTCTGGCATAAGCAAGAAAAAGTGGGAGCACGACGTTTATAAAAACGATGGCGGCCCGTTCCCCACCTATTAGTTTGGCAGGGGTTTTTAGCCTCTTTCCTCCGGGTGTAAGATAGTGCGACCAGAATTCGTCTTTCAGGCCCGAAAAATAGTCCTTTATCTCTCTTCGCACTGTTGAGGCAGGGTTCGCCTTGTTCCTTCTGCACTCTTCAATAATGGTGAGCAGATCTCTGAACATTCCTCCTTCAAGGCCCTTGGCCAATAAGTGACTCATGGCGGCTATACGCCTGGGGGGTTGGTTTAGCGGCCTGACGCCCGCCCAGTGCCAGTCGTCATGCCGCATTGGCTCCTTATCCCACTTCAACCTGGTTGCCTTCCAGAGGCGGTAGAGTTTTTCGACGTGTTCGTTTGTCTGCCGGGTATAATTTTTTCCGTGCCTTTCTTTCCAGCCATCCAAGATACCCCCTGCACCCAGGAGCATTGACTGTACCCAGACGTACCTCTCTGTCGGCTCCCCGGGGGAGGAGGTCGTGTCCGAGGGTATAAACCTCCTCAGGTCCTCGAGGGACACTAATGCAGCAAGCCGCGAGAACTGTAGCACATTGTTCTTATACCCCATCGCCCTCATGAGTGACTCGTACAGCACCTGTTCACAGGGCTTTTTGTCCAGGTACTCTTCAAACCTTCTCGCCTTCGAGAGTACGCGTTCGTCACCTGCGTTGTCGAGTATGCGTTCAAGCGTTTCACTGCCGGTCTTTGCGACGGCCTCACAGCAAGGTCCCGCAATATAGGCTGACTTCTCCGGGTAATCTGCAAGGTCGTCCAGAAGACCGGGGACCTCCTCCGGCGGTATTGTAACGTACTTTGACAGTGCAAGCTGTGGTAAATTCTCGCCGGCAATGTTGTTCACGTGGTTCTGTGGTACATCGTTCCACATGATAACGTGAAGGCACACGTTCCTGTATGTCTCTTGTCCGTCGTGGCCATGTCGCTTCCAGTCAGAGGCGTTGACGTGAACCTCGACGTCTCCCTTTACCCGCCCGGCCCCCTCCAGCAGTATCTCTGCATCCAGGTGGTCTGGGCCACCTTCTACGTTCCACCTCCCCGGTGAGATTATCTCCAGCCGCGCGCCGTCCTCCGTATACAACCTTGACGTATCAAAGTGTCTCCCGAACCATATACAACGTACCACCTCTTCACTTATCTTCCTTGTTGCGCCCCCGTAATTTAAACCCACCCGTTCGCCGACGCTTGTTGTGTTGTGTGCCAGCGTCGCATAATCGTTGGAAAAACCTTGTCTCGGTCCTTCAGCCATTACCTAGTTTCCTATGTGGCTCTTTTGGTGGGAAAAGAGGGGCGGTAAGGGCCGTTTGAGGTTACTGTTCCGCCGTCTCCGGGGGTTCCGTGGCAGCGGTTTCCTCGGCGGAGGGTTCCTCGTGCGGCGTTTCTATCTCTACGGGCGCCTGTTCACCGGATGATTCCGGGAGTTTTTCCTCTCTAATGCACGCCAGTGAGGCCAGACGGTCGCCCTTGTCCAATGAAATAATCCTTACCCCCTGAGTGCCGCGTCCTATCGTAGATATAGACCTTACGGCCATACGTATGATCTTACCGCCCGCCGTCAGGAGCATAAGCCCGTCCCCGTCGCGCACCCCGGTAAGGGTTACCACCTTGCCGTTCCTCTCGGAGGTGCTTATGTTTATCACCCCCTGGCCCCCCCTGCTTATGCAGGGATACGCGCCGAATGTGGTACGCTTGCCAAAACCCCTCTCACAGACCGTCAACAGCGTCGCCTCCTCCTGGACGACTACCAGACCTTTCACCCTGTCGTCTCCCATAAGACGAATCCCTCTGACACCCGCTGCGGTCCTGCCCATGGACCTGACCCCCTTCTCATGGAACCTTATGGCCTTGCCGTTTTCCGTCCCTATAATCAGCTCGTCGTCACCACCGGTCAGGCGCACGCTCACCAGCCTGTCATCGGGATTCAGCTTCAGGGCAATGATGCCCCCGCGCTTCGGTCTGCTGAAGTCCGTCAGCGGCGTCTTCTTTATGGTCCCTTTCTCGGTAACCATGACCAGCTGGCGGCCGTCAAACTCCCTCACGGGGAACATGGAGGTTATGCTCTCTCCACTCCTTATGCCGAGCAGGTTTATAATCGCCCTCCCGCGGGCAAGACGACCCTGCTGGGGGATGTCATATACCTTCTGCCAGTAGACCCGCCCCTGGTCGGTAAAGAACAGGAGGTAGTCGTGCGTGGAGGCTATAAAGAGGTGCGCCACAAAATCTTCTTCCCCGACGTCTCCTCCGATAACGCCCTTTCCACCCCTGCCCTGCCTTCTATACGTCGTGAGCGGCATCCTCTTGATATAGCCCTGATGCGTCAGGGACACCGCCATGTCCGCTTCCACAATAAGCTCCTCTTTGCTGAATTCCTCCACCTCGCCCTTTATGTCGGTTCGCCGCGCATCGCCGAATTTTTCCTTAATCTCCCGAATCTCCTCGCGGATTATGTCCAGCACCAGTTCCTCTCTTGCCAGGATGTCTTTGTAGCCCTTTATGTCCCTGCACAGCTGGTCATACTCCTCCTCCAGTTTGTTGTGCTCAAGGGAGGTCAGTCTCTGCAGCCGCATTTCCAATATCGCGCCGGCCTGTATCTCCGAGAGCTCGAACTTCTCTATGAGGGCGGCCCTCGCCTCCGCCACGGCCGGAGAGGCCTTGATGGCGGCGATAACCTCGTCAATGTTCTTAAGCCCGATCCTCAGGCCCTCCACAATATGGGCCCTCTCCTCGGCCTTCCTGAGGAGGAACGAGATCCTCCGGCGGATTATCTCCATGCGGTAATCGCGGTAGATAAGGAGAAGCGCCTTTATGCCCAACGTCTGTGGCTTACCGTCAACCAGGGCAATCATAATTATGCTGAAGCTGTCCTGCAGCTGCGTTAGCTTGTAAAGCTGGTTTATGACAACGCCTTCTTCCTCTCCCCGTTTAAGCTCCATTACCAGGCGGCTTCCCTCTCTGTCGCTCTCGTTGCGGATGTCGGAGATGCCCGTTATCTTGTCTTCCTTTACAAGGTTGGCAATCTTCTCTATGACCTTGTCTCTGTTGAGCTGGTAGGGAATCTCAGTGACAACAACCTGTTTCTTCCCCCCCTTCTTCGCCTCTTCCGTGTGTATCCGGGCCCTGACCATGACGGTCCCCCTGCCGGTCCTGTAGCCCCGCTCAATCCCTCTGGTACCGCAGATGATACCTCCCGTAGGGAAGTCGGGCCCCTTGATGATGGTCAGGAGCTCATCGACGCTGACATCCGGGTCGTCGAGTACCTTCAGTATGCCGTCGCATACCTCGCCCACGTTGTGGGGGGGGATGCTGGTCGCCATGCCCACGGCTATGCCGGTGGAGCCGTTGCACAGCAGGTTGGGGAACTTTGAGGGTAGCACGGTCGGTTCCTGCCTGGTGCCGTCATAGTTGGGGGCAAAATCCACCGTCTCCTTCTCCAGGTCCTCGAGTATCGCCCCGCTTGCCTCGGTGAGCCGGGCCTCGGTATATCTCATGGCTGCGGGGGGGTCACCGTCAATGGAACCAAAGTTTCCCTGCCCCAGAATAAGGGGGTATCTGAGGTTGAAATCCTGGGCCATTCGCACAAGTGTTGGATAGACGACCTGCTCGCCGTGGGGGTGATAGTTTCCCGTGGTATCTCCGGCTATCTTGGCGCACTTTCTGAACTTCGACCTCGGGCTGAGACCAAGGTCGTTCATGGCCACCAGAATCCTCCTCTGTGAGGGTTTCAGCCCGTCCCTCGCATCGGGCAGTGCGCGGCTCACTATGACGCTCATGGCGAACGTCAGGTAGGAGGTCTTCATCTCCTCTTCAATGAACGACTCCCTTATGTTCTCCTGCGCCTCTATCATATATCCAGTTCCTTTACCTCCAGCGCATGCAGTTCGATATATTCCCTTCTCCTCTGCACGTCCTTGCCCACAAGCACCGTGAAGATCTGATCCGCCTTGTACGCGTCTTCGATGGTAACCCTGAGCAGGGTCCTCGTCGCGGGACTCATGGTCGTTACGGCCAGTTCGTCGGCGTTCATCTCGCCCAGGCCCTTATACCGTTGCACGTCCAGACCCTTTCTGCCAAGCTCCCTTAAACTATGTAGAATCTCGCTCAGTGTGGCCGCCGACACCTCCGCCCCGTTGGATATCAGCTTAAACTTGGGTTCCTTCCCTGCCGGACCGCCTGTGTAGTCTCCCGGCGAAAACCCCATGGCCTCAAGGCTCGCAAGGAGTTTTTCCAGTTCCTTGCTCTCGTGGAAAACGGTCGCCTCCGGGATGCCGGTATCCACCTCCTCGTGCGGCATGTCCTCTTTCTCAATTATCTCAACATCTCTTTCTTTTTTCTGTAACTCTTTAATGAAATTGTTGTATTCCTCGTCGCTATAGAAATATTTCTCCTTACCTCCGACGCGGACCATATACAGCGGCAGAGAGGAGTCCTTCGGGTTTCTCTTCTTGAGAAACCCGCCCAGCGAAAAGCCCTTCTTCTCCAGGAGAAGGGCCAGTTCTTCCATCTTTACCAGGATGCCGAGGAGCTCCCTGAGCTCCTGGTTGCCTAGTTCTTTATGGTCTCCCCTGAGCATCTTTGTGCCGTCTACGCCGAACTCCAGCAGGGCATCGGCAAACTGTTTGTCATCAAAAATGTACTCCTGTTTCTTCCTGCGCGTTATCTTGTACAGGGGCGGCTGGGCGATGTAGACGCTACCTTTATCAATAAGGCCCTTCATCTGTCTGAAAAAGAACGTAAGGAGCAACGTCCGGATGTGCGCCCCGTCTACGTCGGCGTCGGTCATTATTATTACCTTTCCGTAGCGCAGCTTCTCCGCATCGAAGTCGTCGGTACCGATGCCGGTACCCAGGGCGCTTATAAGCGTGCATATCTCCTCGTTTGAGAGCATCTTGTCCACCCTGGCCTTCTCCACGTTGAGGATAACGCCTTTAAGCGGCAGTATGGCCTGAAATTCCCTCTCTCTTCCCTGTTTGGCCGTGCCTCCCGCGGAGATACCCTCCACCAGGAAGAGCTCGCTGATGTCTATCTGCTTGGTGGAACAATCCGCCAGCTTGCTCGGCAGGTTCGTATTGCTCAATGCCCCCTTTCTCCTTGATAGGTCCCGGGCCTTTTTTGCCGCCTCTCTGGCACGGGACGCCTCTACGGCCTTATTTATAATCGCCCTCGCGCTGGCAGGGTTTTCCTCACAAAAGGTGCTCAGGCGGTCGTTTACTATAGTCTCAACGATGCCCTGTACCTCCCTGTTCCCCAGTTTGGTCTTCGTCTGTCCCTCGAACATCGGGTCCGGGACCATAAGGCTTAATATGGCGGTGAGACCTTCGAGATAGTCCTCGCCTGTCGGGACCCTTCCCTCTTTAAGCAGGCCGAGAGTCTTTGCGGAGTTGTTAAACGTCCTGGTCAGCGCACCCTTAAAACCGCTGAGGTGCGTTCCGCCCTCAAGCGTGTATATGTTGTTGACAAAGGAAAAGATGTTCTCCGAATACGTGTCGTTGTACTGGAACGCCACTTCGGCTATCACCGCCCCTTCTTTTTTCGCCAGATATACGATGTCGTCGTGTATTGTCCCCTTGCCCGAGTTCAGCTCTTCGATAAACGCCTTTATGCCCCCCTGAT
>JAZGAY010000174.1:0-5172 GCA_036475985.1 Candidatus Brocadiales bacterium | reverse complement strand
GCGTAATTACAGAATCCTCCGCCAGCACGATCGCACTCTCTATCACGTTGGCCAGTTGGCGTACGTTGCCAGGCCAGTCATAGATCTTCACCAGGCGCATGGCATCCTTCGAAATGCTGCTTACGTCCTTATTGTGCCTCTCTGAGTAAAGCCTCATGAAATGGTGCACAAGAAGCGGTATGTCTTCCCGGCGCTGTCTCAGTGAAGGTAGTACTATCTCCACAACCTTCAACCTGTAGTACAGGTCTTCACGGAAATTTCCCGCCCTTACCTCGTCACTAAGCTTTTTGTTCGTGGCGCTAACCACCCTCACGTCAACGTGTAACGTCCCCTCACCGCCCAGCCTCTCGAAACTCTGTTTCTCAATCACCCTGAGGAGCTTGGCCTGGGTATTGAGACTCATATCCCCCACCTCATCAAGGAATAAGGTGCCGCTGTCGGCCTGCTCAAACTTACCGACGCGTCTGCCTGTCGCACCGGTAAAGGCCCCTTTCTCATGACCGAAGAGTTCGCTCTCTATAAGGGTCTCCGGCACGGCAGCGCAGTTCATCACCACAAGCGGACGCTGTGAACGCCTGCTTCTCTTGTGTATCTCGCGTGCCACCAGCTCCTTTCCGCTGCCGCTCTCACCAAATATGAGCACCGTGACATCCGTGGCCGAGACCTTCTCTATCTTGGCAAATAAGTCCTTTATCGCCTCTGTCTGGCCCACAATCTCACCCGTGGCGCTGAGACTTCTCAACTGAGCCTTCAAACGCCTGTTTTCGTCTCTGAGGGCCAGATTGTCCATGGCGTTCTTGGCAATAAGCCTCAGCTCATCTATCTCGAACGGCTTCGCTATGTAGTCGTAAGCACCCTTCTTCATGGCCTCGACCGCTATACTCTCGGAGCCGTGAGCCGTCACAATAACTACCAAAGGTGGAATATCCACCTCCTTTAACTTCCCTAACACCTCAAGACCGTTCATCTTAGGCATGTTTATATCGAGAAACACCAGTCCGGGACACTTTGTATCTATAACCCTGAGCGCCTCCTTACCGTCTGCGGCCTCATGGACGACGTATCCGTCCTTCTCCAAGGCCATCTTCATCCCAAACCTGGCCCCTTTTTCGTCATCCGCTATAAGTATAGATGGAGCTTCCATTGTCTGTCTCTTCCCCTATCCATTCGTCGCTGACAGTGAACCCTTTTTAACGGGTAGCTTTACCAGAAAGCTCGTACCCGGATTGGTACTCTCGACCACTACACTACCACCCATCTCTTCCAGACGCTTCTTCACGATAGAAAGGCCGAGGCCGGTGCCTGTCTGCTTAGTTGTATAAAACGGTTCAAATATCTTGTCGGTCGATTCCGCAGATATACCCGGACCGGTATCCGTAACCCTTATCCCTAATCCATTACTCCCGTCAATCTTAGCGGTTATAGACAGCTTTCCACCTTCAGGCATAGCCTGTATGCCGTTGTGTATAAGGTTAAAAAATATCTCTTCCAGGGCCCCTTCCTCCGCGTCAATGGGCGGAACATCCCCTGAGATATTTTGCTGAATGGTCACGCCGTTCTTCCTGGCCTCATGCCTGAGCACCAGCAGTACTCCCGAAAGCACGTCTGAAAGCCTGTAACTCTGCTTCCTGCCCCCGCCCACTCCCGGCCTCGCAAACTGCAAGAGCTGGTTGACAACCAGGGTAAGCCTGTCTATCTCACCCACAATGATAGAGAGTGCCTCTCCGCTCTTCTCGTCGCGCTTAAGTTCTTCCCTCAGCACCTGTACTATCGATTTTATGGAACTCAAGGGGTTTTTGACCTCGTGGGCAACGCTTGCCGAAAGCCTCCCCAGACTCAACAGCTTTTCACTTTCCATCATCCTCCTCTCCAACATAAGCTTTTCATCTATCAGCTTGGCCTTGGCAAGAGCAGAAGATATCTGGTTGGCAATTATTAACAGCTGCTCCAAATTGTCCGACGGTAAGGGGAAGCCGTGAATTGACCTGTCCAGGCACAATAATCCAATCAAGCTCCTCTCTTCAAATATCGGAAAGACGTAATGGACGTCGAGCAGCTTCATTTCACTCACGATATGGACGTCCTTGGTCTCGGGCCTCTCCAGGACAGCGAGCTCACCCGTGGCAAAATACTCGCAGATATTGCCAACATCCTTCGGCGTGAGCGGCCGGTTCCTGCCGTCCCCGAACACCTGAACATTACCGCCCTTAAAGAACAAGAACTTCACTTTCCTCACCCCCGTAGCGTTCTTTATCGCCTTAACCACATAATCAAGCAGCGTCGTAAGGTCCACCAGCGAATCTTCCGCAACAGCGTGACTCAGGTCTGTCAGCAGGTACTCACTGTCTGCAGCCCTACTGAATAAGAGCATCCTCATAAGATTCTGCAGCATTTCCTTTAACCTGGGAAACCAGAATACCACGGCAATAACAAGGGCGGCCTCAAGCACCTCGGGGTTTATGCCGTAGTGGTTATACGTATATTTTGAGAACTGTTTAATCCCGAAGTAATACAGACATATAAGTATCAGCGTAAGGAATGAATAGAAAAGACCTCTCCTCAACACAAATTCCATGTAGTTAAAGCGGTATACAAAATAGGAAAAGATGATACTGGGGAATATTGACGACAGCATGGCCGCCAGCAGGAAATAGTCGCCAACGTAAGAGAGATGCCTGCCTTCCAGGACTACTATGAATCCAATAAAGGCAGCTACGGAAACGAGGATCCAGGACATGTAAATGTGAAACCTCTGCTCTTCCGGATCCTCCGCAAGTTGCGACACCTTATACGATATGAGTGCTGTCACCCCCAGTGCGATTGTCAGCCATCCCACAAAGGGCTTAACAAAGGGCATGACTGCCGTAGACAGATAAGGATCGGTAGTATAGACCATTTCCCTGATAGCCACAGAAAACGGCAGCACGGGCAGATAAACCACAACGGTTATAAACCCCTGGAGTCTCTTGCTTATACGCATCCCCCTCTCAGTCACGTAGAGAACCGCCATGTGGAGGAGCAGGCTGGGTATAAACCCGACACCGATGTACGCCATGGCATCGGCCACATAATTAATAGACGAGACGCTTCTGCCAAAGAACATGAGGCTGAAGACGCTTATGGCATTACCCACGTTCCACATGGTCACAGCTACTACCAGGAAGAAAAAGGCCATTTCGCTGGGGGTCTTGTTCTTCCTGTGGTAGATAAGGGACAAAAGCACCACGTGGAGGACGCTTCCAACCATGAATCCTGTGAGGGAAATTATGTCATAAAGCGGCATACGTAAACCCTTTCCTTAAGCCGTCAGATAAATCGATGATAGTCCGAGGCCGATTACCTGTCAACAGGGAAAAACCTTGTAAATGTGTGCTAATCTCTGGTAATATATTGAATTACATACTTTCGAGGGCACCTTAATCATTACGAAGGGCCAATGTATGCGCAGTATCGTTGAGAAGATACAAGGACTAAAAAAAAGCCGTAACGCCGTCATACTCGCCCACAACTACCAGAGGGGTGAAATACAGGATATAGCGGATTACACCGGCGATTCCCTGGGCCTCTCTCAGCAGGCTGCAGGGACTGACGCGGACGTAATAATCTTCTGCGGTGTACACTTTATGGCAGAAACGGCCGCCATATTGAGTCCGGACAAGACCGTACTGCTGCCTGACCCGCAGTCCGGCTGCCCAATGGCTGACATGATAGATGCCGAAGGGCTGAGAAAAATGAAGTCTGAAAACCCGGACGCCAGGGTAGTCTGCTACGTTAATACCACTGCCGCCGTAAAGGCCGAAAGCGATATATGTTGCACCTCTTCTAACGCAGAGAGGATAGTCTCCTCCATCCCCGAAGAACATGATATCATCTTCGTACCGGACAAGAGCCTTGGTGCCTATGTCGCCTCGAAGCTGGGCAGAAAGATGTCCTTCTGGCCCGGGTTCTGCCCCACACACCACCGTATCCTGGCTACGGACATCGAGAGACGCAAACAGGAATATCCCAACGCAAAGGTAGTGGTGCACCCTGAGTGCACGGGTGACGTCATTGAACTGGCCGACCTCGTAGCCAGCACCACCGGCATCACCAGATACTGTCGCGAATCAGACACAAAAGAAATCATCGTGGGCACGGAGAACGGGATAATCCACCGCCTCAAGAAGGAAAGCCCCCATAAGACGTTTATACAAACCACCGAACAGGCGACATGTCCCAACATGAAGAAGAACACCCTGGAAAAGCTGCTCTGGTGTCTTGAGGACATGGACAAAGAAAACGTGGTCACCGTGCCTGGAGACGTGGCCGAAGGGGCAAGACTGGCTATAGAAAGGATGCTAGAACTTTCGGAGCCAAGCCCGGCCCTGAAGGCTTAGAAGCTACAAACCACTTGCACACATCAACCAGAGACACCTGCACAGACCACGGGAAATCCACGCAAATGGCAGAACCCAACGGAAAATTAGAGACACTTCGGGGGATCATCCAGGGCCTCGACAGCGTGGTCGTTGCGTTCTCGGGTGGGGTAGACAGCACGCTGCTGGCCAGACTGAGCCATGACGTACTGGGGGAGAAGGCGCTTGCGGTAACGGCAAGCTCAGAGACCTACCCGCCCCATGAGCTGGAGGCGGCCAAACGGCTGGCCAGGGAGATAGGCATCACACACCTCATTATCGACACCAAGGAACTGGAGATAAAGGGTTTCAGCGAAAATACGCCGGAGAGGTGCTACTTCTGCAAGTCAGAACTTTTTGCGAAACTAAGAGACATCGCCAGCAAGGAAGGCTATGCCAACGTCATAGACGGCACCAATTTTGACGACACACAGGACTACAGACCCGGCTCCAAGGCCGCAGACGAGCTGGGCGTGCGCAGCCCCCTGAAGGAGGCCGCTATGACCAAAGAGGACATCCGCCAGGTATCGGCCGTGCTCGGTCTCTCAACCTGGGATAAACCGTCCTATGCCTGCATGTCCAGCCGCTTCCCATATGGTGAGGAGATTACACTCGAAAACCTCTCAAAGGTCGCCGCCGCTGAGGATTTTTTGAGAAAACTGGGTTTTAAGCAGTTCCGCGTCCGGCACCATGGCACCATCGCCAGACTGGAACTCACACCGGAGGATTTTTTGCCGGCGATGGACAAACGCACGGAAATAATAGACAAACTAAAAGA
>JAZGAY010000173.1:0-8845 GCA_036475985.1 Candidatus Brocadiales bacterium | reverse complement strand
TGTAATGTAATGGGTTGGGGAATCCTGGTATCTGCGCCGGCTGTCCGCCTTTCTCCAAGAGAAATGATATCGCGACCTACAGGACTAGTTGTAGTGGCAGAGTAGGGGCAGGTCTTGCGCCTGCCCTGTTTGGGCGACCGCAAGAGTCGCCCCTACGAATGTCGAGCAAGTCGAACGAGAGTGAGACCTACCCGCCAAACTAGCTGGCGGATCGTGCCGAAGGTTAGACCCGCCCTCCTAACAAACCGGCGGGCTTTCAGCCTCTGGCGGATTTTCAGCCTCAGGCACGGCTCGACCACCACGCCCTCCGGGAAATTTGCAAGAATTAAACCTGGGCCGTTCGGTCAGGTTTTCCTGGTTTTGAGCAGTTCCAGTGCCCTCCGGTAGTCTTCGGGGGTGTTAAGGTTCAGGAAGGCCTCGGCCCCGCCCTCTATCCCGGCAATCTCTTCTTTTTTTATAATCCGCACGTTTACATCCGGAAAGAAGCTTATTACCCTGCCGCTGCCCTTACCTTCAAGCTGCTTCTTTATGGCAGGAATGCATGCGCTGGAATATATGGCGTGCAACGGTTCGAGTCCCCGCTGCGTCTCAGGCACCACCACGTCGTAGCCCTCACACCTTTTCCCCATGTATTTGATAAGTGCGGGGCTCACGCATGGCATGTCACAGGCTATGACAAACAGATGGTGGTTCTTGACGTTGGAGAGCGCCGTGTAAATCCCCCCAAGGGGTCCCTTATCCGGTATGAGGTCGGGCACGGCAGGAATGCCCAGCGTCTCGAATTTCTCCGGCGTGTTGGTTGAAAGAATTATTTCCTCGAAGAGGGGCCTGAGTTTCTTGAATTGAAATTCCACGGCCGTGAGGTCGCCTATCTTGAGAAAGGCCTTGTCCAGGCCCATCCTGGCGCTCTCCCCGCCGGCCATAATCGCCGCACTAACATCTACCAATCCGGTCAATCCCCACCCCCTTCGTCTGTCCGTTTCCGGCAGGGGGAAACGGCCCCCCTGTCCCGTCGCTCTTTCAGACCAATAATTTTTTATACCTTCGTTTGTGGACGAAGGCAAATTATTTAAGTCTCCGATACTACTACTAACCTTGACTTGTCACCCTCCAGTAGCTATCCTTAATACCATTGTGAACGACTGTCTTAAAGTCCATACTATAAGACAGACGGCCTTTTATCAAAAGATTTTGTTGATTCCTGAAGACCATTTATGGCCAAGACCAGAACATCTCCCAAAAAGTTAATACTCGGCGCCGACGTCGGCGGAACCTATATTAAAACCGTCCTTGTAGACCCTCGGGAACACGTTCTTGCGGTCATGAAGCGGTCCACACTGGCGCCGAGGGGCAAAGACGCGCTGATAGAGCGTCTTATCCTTACACTGGAGGAAACGGCAAAGAAGGCGGGCGCCACAATGAAGGACGTTGCAGGTGTGGGTGTAGGGTTTGCCGGCCCGTTAGACCCGGAGACGGGCATGGTGTTTAACCCGCCGAATCTTCCCGGATGGTCAGACGTGCCACTGGGAGACATACTCAGGCACCGGCTAAAGATGCCGGTGTCTTTGGATAACGACGCCAATATGGTCGCCCTGGGCGAGTACTGGAAGGGTGCCGGCAGAGGGGCACGCTGTCTGGTGTGTCTTACCCTTGGGACGGGCGTAGGCGGCGGGATAGTCCTGAATGGCAGGGTCTGGCACGGTGTGGGCGGGATTGCCGGAGAGATAGGACACATGACGCTCATCAGGAACGGCCGTAGGTGCGCATGCGGCAACAGGGGTTGCCTTGAGGCCTATGCCTCCTCGCAGGGCCTCGTCCAGACCATGCAAGACACCCTTAAGAAGAACAGGGCCCGCAGGCAAGACAAGTTGACCCCGGAACGCATCGGGAAATTGGCACGCTCCGGAGATAAGCTGGCCGGTAGGGCAATAAAGGACACGGGTGTCATGCTCGGTATTGCCATCGGAAGCCTGGCGAACGTCTTGAACCCCGATGTAGTGGTTATTGGCGGCGGGGTAAGTAAACTTGGCGAGCTGCTTCTGGATCCCGTACGTGACGAGGCAAGGAAAAGGGCCTTTCATAAGGCGGTGGAAGGGTTGAAAATTGTCAAGGCTGAGCTGGGAGACAACGCAGGCGCCCTCGGCGCCGCAAGGTCTCTCATGCCCAGCCTCAATGTCTGAAGTCTGAAAGGTTTTACTCTTCTGATTTCAACAGGACGTAGCGTGTGGTCTTACCCCTCTTGACAAGGAGCAGGATACCCTTCTCCTTCGGCGATTCCTCTACAATCCGCCAGAAGTCTGCCAGATTGGTTATCCTCTGCCTGTTTACTTCTTTTACTAAATCACCGGGCCGCAGGCCTGCAGTACCGGCCAGACCGCCGGGCATTACATCAGTGACCAAGACACCATCTGTCTCATCTTCGTAGCCAAAACGCTGGGCCAGATTGGGGTCAAGGTCTTCGAGTGTCATGCCGTAATCCCTCGGGGGTTCTGCTGCTTCCGGCTCGCCGTGAGCGCCGCCCCGCGCAAACAGGTCGGCAGGCTGCTCTCCTATGTCGACAGTCAAATGCACGGGCTTGTTGTCACGAATCACCTCCAGCGACGCCTCCGTACCCACGGGCGTCTGCGCAACCAGGTTCCTCAGGTCATTTGTATCTTCGATCTTCTTACCCTGATACCCAACCACTACATCGCCACGCTGCACGCCGGCCCTTTCTGCAGGGCTGTCCGGGGTAACGCCACCTATCAATACACCTTCGGCAGCGGACAGGCCAAACGACTCGGCCAGCTCTTCGCTAACGTCCTGGATTGACACGCCCAGCCATCCCCTGACAACCTTCTGGTACTCAATGAGGCTGTTCATAACCGTCTTTGCCATGTTTATGGGAATGGCGAAACCGATACCCTGGTATCCTCCGGTCCTGGTGAATATGGCGCTGTTGATACCAATCACCTCTCCCTGAAGATTTACAAGCGGGCCGCCACTGTTTCCCGGGTTGATTGCGGCATCCGTTTGGATGAAGTCCTCGTAGTCCGCAATACCCACGTTGGCACGGCCTACCGCGCTGATAATCCCGGAGGTTACCGTCTGAGTCAGCCCGAAGGGATTACCGACCGCAAGTACCCAGTCACCTACATGGACGTCATCTGAGTCTCCCAGCTTTGCCACCGGAAGTCCGTCACCGTCTATCTTTATAACTGCAACATCCGTCGGCGGGTCGGTACCTACTATCTCTGCCCTAAGCTCCTTCTTCTTGCCCGGCATGATTACGTATATTTCGTCCGCATCTTCCACTACGTGGTTATTGGTCAGTATATATGCGCTTCCGTCCCTTTGTTCTACGATCACCCCTGAGCCGAAGCCCTGCTGCCTGAACTCCTTGGGCATGCGGCCACGGAAAAAGCGTTCGAAGAATTCGTCCCCAAAACCAAACGGACCCCCTCCACCCCCTCCGCCCCCTCCGCCCCCGGGCGGATGAAACTGCCGAAACTGTTCCTGCTTCATTATCTTTACGGCCTTGACGTGGACTACGGACGGCTTCACATAGCTTGCTATCTCGCCGAAGAGTTCCTCTAACTGTATGGCAACTCCCTGTAGTTTCTCTATCTCGGCGGTGGAACGCTCTGCCCTGGCAAACCCTATATTAAAGAAAGATACCCCTGAAAGGGATAGTATAAGGAGTCCCGTGGCGACCGATAAAACACTCAATTTCTTAAAACAATTACGCATTATTTCCTCCTCGATAAGCTATAAGTCAAACCTAAGCTTGGACAATAATATTAACAGATATCATATTAAATGTATAGAACGAATACCGACTTTTATAGTGCCGTCCTTTTCGATTCTAGTATCTCCTTTACCTTCATCAGCCTTGAGATTTGGAAACGCTCCATCTCATCGAGTCTCGACTTTATGAACCTTATGGCCGCTCTGAGCTCGGGTATGAGTACGTACTCCAGCGCATTTACCCTGCGCCTGGTCTCTTCCACCTCCCGGGCAAGGAGCCAGACGGAATGTTCCAGTTCAGCAAGCCTCAGAAGTCTGGGCAAATAATCCCTTAGCCTTGATATCGCCTCATCAAGGTCGCCGGCAGTGTCAAGGAGGCTGTAACCCGGTATGGGCGGGAGAATTGCACTATATGCGGGTATCGCCACGTTCAATACGCGCCTGTGACTGAGCTCTAGCGACAGTGGTCTCCTGGAGTGTTCCAGGGCCGTATTAACGGCGTCCTTGGGGGAGGTCAACCTGGCCGACACAAAAGGCCTGAGCAGGTACGGCAACTCTCTGTCAACGGCGGCGCGTATTTCTTTATAATCTCGCGACAGGTCCAAAAATTCCTTCATCAGGCCCTCCAGCTTGTCCTTTACCATCTTATGACCCCTGAGCGCCAGGGCATATCTGCGCCTGAGTCTTATAAGTTCCATCCTGTTAGGGTTGACCTTTGCCCTCACCTCTTTCTCTCCCTGTAGTATTTGTCCAGATACTCACGGCGTATCCTTTTAAGCTCCTTTTTCGGCAGCAATCCGAACAACCTCCAGCCTATATCGAGGCTGTCGCCTATAGGCCTGTTTTCCTCCTCACCCTGCTGGATGAACTCATTCTCAAAGTGGTCTGAGAAATCCACAAACGACAGGTCCTGCGGGCTCAGCGCCCCCTCACCGAGGATGACGGCCAGCTCCTTTGCGGCCTTGCCCCTGGCATACGACGCATATAGCTGGTTGGCAATATCGGCATGGTCTTCTCTGGTTTTACCCCCGCCGATCCCCTTGTCCTTCAGACGTGAAAGGGATGGCAGGACGTCTATCGGGGGATAGATGCCCTGCAGGTGAAGGGCCCTGGAGAGAATTATCTGGCCCTCCGTTATGTATCCCGTCAGGTCCGGTACAGGATGGGTCTTATCATCCTCCGGCATGGTTAGTATGGGTATCTGGGTGATAGAACCCTTCTTGCCCTTAATTCGGCCGGCCCTCTCGTAAATAGTGGCCAGATCAGTGTAAAGGTAGCCCGGATACCCCCTCCTGCCGGGGACCTCTCTGCGTGCCGCAGAAACTTCTCTTAACGCCTCGCAGTAATTGGTCATGTCCGTAAGAATCACCAGCACGTGCATATCAAGCTCATACGCCAGGTACTCGGCGGCGGTAAGCGCCATCCTTGGTATGGCAAGCCGCTCGATAGGCGGGTCCTCAGCCAGGTTTATGAACATTACCGACCTTTCTATCGCCCCGGTTTTCTGAAAGTCTGAGATAAAATAGTTCGCCTCCTCGAAGGTTATGCCCATTGCCGCAAAGACCACTGCAAACCCCTCGGTAGAGCCCGGTACCTGGGCCTGGCGGGCTATCTGAGCTGCCAGCCTGGCATGGGGAAGGCCTGCGCCAGAGAACATCGGGAGTTTCTGCCCTCTTACAAGGGTGGTGAGGCAGTCTATTGAGGAGATTCCGGTCTGTATAAACTCGTTGGGATAGTCTCGTGCACACGGGTTGATTGGGTTGCCGTTTATGTTAAGCCTCTTGTCCGGGATAATGTTCGGTCCGCCGTCTACCGTCCGGCCCGCACCGTTAAAGACCCTGCCCACGATGTCCGTGGAGACCCCTATCTCCAGACCCCTCCCAAGGAACTTTACCCTTACATTGTCCCTCCCCAGCCCCAGGGTGCCCTCAAACACCTGTATCAGTACACAGGAATCCGCTATCTCGAGTACGCGTCCCCGCCTTACCTGGCCGTCATCGAGCCTTACCTCCGCCAGCTCACCATACGTGACGCCCTCTACCCGCTCTATCAGCATTAGAGGCCCGAAGATATCCTTTACCGTAATGTATTCCTTAAATACCAAGCTCGCCGCCCCCCACAAGTTTGCCTATCTGACTCTCAATGTCTCTCTGCACCTGCTCAAAAACCTTCGTGTCACCCTCAGTTGCCAGACGCAGGTCGGGAATGTTGTCTCTGACGGGGATCTCCATCACCTGCTCCAGTCCGACACCACTATCTATCGCCTCCCGCGCCTCGGAGTAAAATTTCAGAATGACGTCCAGCATGTAGAACTGTTTCTCCAGCGAGGTGTAGGTATCGATCTCATCGTATGCATTTTGATGGAGGAAATCCTCCCTTATCATCTTGGCTATTTCCATAATGAGTCTGTCCTCTGGAGAAAGGGACTCCATCCCTACCAGTCTAACCAGCTCCTCAAGTTCCGATTCCCTGTGCAGCAGGCGGAGGGCCTTTACCCTGTTCTCGTCCCACCCCGGCCCTATCTTCTCGGCGGCGTACTTATCGACCATCCGGTGATACAGTGAATAGCTTGTGAGCCAGTTTATGGCGGGGAAATGACGCTGGGATGCAAGTCTGTCGTCCAGGCCCCAGAAGACCTTTACCGTCCTCAGCGTGGCCTGGGCCACAGGTTCAGAGAGGTCCCCTCCCGGAGGAGAGACTGCACCTATAATGCTCAGGCTGCCCCTTCTTCCCTCTTTTCCTCCTACATCCCTGCCGAGGCATACAACGTTCCCCGACCTCTCATAGAAACTGGCAAGCCTGCTACCCAGATATGTCGGAAAGCCCTCTTCACCGGGCATCTCCTCCAGCCTGCAGGAGATTTCCCTCATGGCCTCGGCCCAGCGAGACGTAGAGTCTGCCATTAGGGCCACGTTGTAGCCCATGTCCCTGTAATATTCCGCGATAGTAGTGCCGGTAAAGATGGAGGCCTCCCTGGCGGCAACCGGCATGTTGGACGTGTTTGCCACAAGCACGGTTCGTTCCATCAGGGGTTCGTGGCTTTTGGGGTCTTTTAGCCCGGGAAACGTAAGGAGCACGTCAGCCATCTCGTTGCCGCGCTCACCGCAACCCACATAGACTATGATGTCTGCATCCGACCACTTCGCCAACTGGTGTTGCACCACCGTCTTCCCGCTTCCAAACGGTCCCGGCACACACGACGTACCCCCCTTCGCCACCGGGAAAAATGTGTCAATGACCCGCTGACCCGTGACCAATGGTTCATCGGGCGGCAATTTCTCGGCCACCGGCCTCAGCTGCCTTACAGGCCATTTCTGGAGCATCTTTATGCCCACTACACCATCAGAGGTCTCTATCTCCGCCACCACTTCATCCACAGTATAGACGTCCTCTCCCGTGGTAATGACCCTTCCTTCAACACCGGGCGGGACCATTATCCTGTGCTCCACAAGTACGGTCTCTCTAACCGTGCCCAGGACGTCCCCCGGCCTTACGTCCTCCCCCGCCTTCCTGGCAGGGACGAAGTGCCATTTCTTGGCCCTGTCAAGTGGTTCAAACTCCACTCCCCTGGCTATATAAGAGCCTAATTTAGAGGCGATTACATCGAGCGGCCTTTGGATGCCGTCAAAAATGGAGCCAATCAGGCCGGGGCCAAGCTCAACACTAAACGGTTCTCCCATAGGATAAACCGCGTCGCCGGGGCCAATTCCCTCGGTCTCCTCATACACCTGGAGGGAGTATTCATCCGAGTGTATCTCTATCACCTCACCAAGCAGCCTCTGCTCCCCCACACGTACCAGATCGTAAATATTCGTGCCGGCGAGTCCTTTAGCCACTACCAGAGGCCCTGCGACCTTGATTATAGACCCTTCCTTCAACCCTAAGAACCTCCCGCAAGTATGTCTACACCGACGGCCTTCCTTATCATCCGGCCAGCCTCTTTCATACTGGTACCTTTACTGCCCAGATGGGTCGGAAGGACAACAATCGGCACATGGACCTTTTCTCTGAATGCCGAAACAATCTCCGGCTGCCCTGCCACAATATCCTCAGTCACTATTATCAAAGAAACTCCCGGGTCTTGAGCCATCGTCTCCATAACCCTTTCAAACTCCTTTTCTGAATTGGCGTACTCAAGCTCCATACCCAACATCTTAAAGGGCAGTATGTCCTCCCGCTCCCCTATAACGACGGCCCTGTGCATCATTAAATGTACGTCCTCCTCAGCATATCCCTGATAGACTGTTGATTCAGTCTATTCATCTTGCCGCCTATAAGTAGTCTCAGGTTGAGGAGTTCGGTAGTAAGACCCGAAAGATACCCAAACACCTTCTCCGGTCCAAAGGCCACGTAACGTGCCGGCTCCAGTCTCTTGGTAAGATAGTCACTTGTGTGCTTCTCGTATCTCGACAGCAGGTCCCTTCTGTGACCCTCTACAATCTTTTCCACAACTTCTGTCGGTACAACCTCAAGAAGAATTTGCCGCCAGTGCCGGGGCCTGCCCCGTATCACTGTTTCGAATAATTCGTCCTCTTTGAGGAACCACAGTGTGGCGGCCTCGCGCCCTGTCGGCACCCTCTGGAGCATCAATATCCCCTTAAGCCTCCGGTAATCCCTCACATATTCCCGTATCAGCTCGGATTTCAGCCCGGCCACGAGCGTGGGCAGGTAATTCATTAGATGGCCGTCAAGGACTCTGTCGACAAGGTCCGGGCCGTCCGGGTCTTGCCCGACGTCACTTTCACCGGGGGCTCTGAGCGCTGCCACGGCCTCTTCATACACATCCGGCAGGTCGTGTCGCCTTTTGTCACCACTCCAGAGTTCACTCCATATGCCGTCATCGATGGTCGAAGGAAAGCGTCTTGTGGGGTGCAGTCCGTAAATCTTTTCCTTAAGGAAGTTCTTGAGATTCATAAACTCATACGGAAGCACAAAGAAGTCGCACACCGCGGGGGAGGGTGAAAATCTTTTTATCTCTTCCACTTCGGCAAGATACCGTCTGTTCAGTATATCCTCAAAATCCGGTAAATCGTCGGCCGTGTAAAAATAGTCCCTCAACGAAGAGCCCCGGACGGCCGAGAATATGTCTTCACGTCTCTCCAGATACAACAGCTTCTCA